>JAKRSE010000284.1 GCA_022402505.1 Fimbriimonadaceae bacterium
GAAGGTCAGATCGGGGCGGCGCACTCGGCGGCCCGCCTCCCGGAGCCCGTCGAAGGCCTGGGGCGAGGTCACCTCATGGACCAGGTGCCGGTCGATGTAGAGCAGGGTTCCCCCGCCCGGCAGATCGGCCACCACGTGCCTGTCCCAAACCTTGTCGAAGAGCGTCTTCGCCATTCCGCGTCCAAGGATACTGGGTCAGGACTGCTTCTGCAGCTCGGCCCACTTGGTTTCGAAGGTGGAGACGAAATCTTCGATCACCCGGAACCCGCCCTTCCAGAACTCGGGATCGCGGAGATCGACGCCGAGCCGGGCCATCAGCTCGTGCGGAGTCTCCCCGCCGCCCCGCTCCAGAACGTCCACGTACCGGTCGGCAAAATCCGGCCCGGCCGCCTTCGCCTTCTGGTAGATGGCAAGGGTGAGCAGCTCGCCGAAGGCGTAGGCATAGACATAGAACGGGGCGAAGAAGAAGTGGCCGACGTAGGTCCACCACATCCGGTGCTGGTCGCCCAGGGCCACCGAGTCCTCGAACATCGACTGCAGCTCTTCCTGCCAAAGCTCGCCGAAGGTCTCGGCGCTGATCTCTCCCTCCTCGCGCCGGAGTCGGTGGCACCGCATCTCGAACCGGCACATGGCCGCCTGGCGGTGGACGCTGGCGAAGATTCCCTCGATCTTCTGGGCGTAGAGCGCCACCTGATCGCGAAGCGGCAGGTCGCCGACCACCCGCTCGAAGACGAGCATCTCGCCGAAGATCGAGGCGAGCTCGGCCAGGGGCAGGGTGCCGTGGTAGTTGATCAGACTCTGCTTCCGGCTCAGGCTGGCATGGACCCCGTGGCCCAGTTCATGGGCGAGGGTCATCACGTCTTCGATGCTGTCCTGATAGGTCATCAGCACGACCGGATGGAGGTCGGGGGTGATGTAGCTGCAGAAGGCGCCGCCCCGTTTGCCGGCCCGGGGGGCCGCGTCGATCCAGCTCTTCTGGAAGAACTCATCGGCCCGGTCGGCCAGAGTCGGGCTGAAGCTGCCGAAGCTCTTCAGCACCATCTCCCGCGCCTCCTCCCAGCCGACCTTGGTCTTGGCGTCGAAGAGGGGAGCGTAGCGGTCGATGTGGGTCAATTCGTCCAGCCCGAGAATCTCCCGCTTGACTCGGTAGTACCGGGCGACGAGATCGCTGCGCTCACGGCAGAGGTCGAGAACGGTCTGGACGGTCTCGGCCTCCAGCTCGTTGGCCTGGTGGCGGCTCTGCTCGGGCGAATCGTAGCCGCGGAGCCGGTCCTCCAGCTTCTTGTCGGCCATCAGCGTGTTGTAGGTGAAGACGATGGTGCGCTCCAGCTCCTTCAGACCGGCCGAGAGGGAATCGCCCGCCGCCTGCCGGATCGCCCGGTCCTCGTGGCGCAGGCGGTGGAGCACTTCGGATTCGGTCAGCTCCTCGACCTCGCCCGTCTCCGGGTGGGTGAACCGGAAGACGTGGTTGCTGGTCAGGTCTTCGTGCAGCCGGACCCAGGCTCGGGCGCCGGTGTTGCTCACCTCTTCCAGCAGCACCTCCTTCTCCTCGCTCAGGCGGTAGGGGCTCGCCACGCGGACGACGCTGAGGAAGTGTCGGCAGTCGGCCAGCTCCTCGGCGGCCATCATCGCGTCGATCCACTCCTGCGAGGCCTCCTGAAGCTCCAGCTCGAAGAACATCATCCGGACCCGGCTCTCCGACCCCCGCTCCATCTGCGCCTGGTAGAAGGCGCCGTGCTCCGGCTTCGAGGTGTCCGCCGCGTAGACCAGCGAGGCGAACGAGGCGGGCTTGTAGCCGACGATGCCGATCTCTTCGTACCTGCGGATCGCCCGCTCCAGTTCGGCGGCGGTGAGGGAGCCGGAGCCGACCTTCCCTCGGTAGTCGGCCTCGAACGCCGTGATCAGTCGATCAACCTCCTCCCAGGTCGCTTCGATCTTCGGGTCGTCCAGCCCGGAAAAAAGGGAAGTCAGGTCCCAGGAGATGCCGGCGGCGGAGCTGCTCATGCCAAGCATGGTGGGCCCCGGGGCCGGCGGGTCCTGGGCTCAGGTTCGGCCGGTAGACTTCCGAACCATGACCATCGACGACCAGATCGCCTTGCTGAAGAGGGGCACCACCGAGATCATCAGCGAGGCCGATCTGGCCGAGAAGCTGAAGCTGGGCCGGCCGCTCCGCGTGAAGCTGGGAGTCGATCCCACCGCGAAGGACGTGACCCTCGGCTGGGCGGTGGTCCTTCGCAAGCTCCGGCAGTTCCAGGACCTCGGCCACACCGCCTGCCTGATCATCGGCGACTTCACCGCCCAGATCGGCGACCCCAGTGGCAAGAGCAAGACCCGCCGCCAGCTGAGCCGGGAAGAGGTTCAGGCGAATGTCGATGCGGTCAAGGAGAAGGTCTTCCGCATCCTGGACCCGGCCAAGACCGAAATCTTCTTCAACAAGGACTGGCTGGGGGCGATGACCTTTGAGGACGTCATCCGGCTCTGCAGTCGGTACACCGTCGCCCGAATCCTGGAGCGGGACGACTTCACCAATCGGCTCGCCGAACAGAAGCCGATCGCGATGCACGAAATCCTCTATCCCCTCTGCCAGGGCATGGATTCGGTGGAGATCGTCGCCGACGTGGAGATCGGAGGGAACGACCAGAAGTTCAACAACCTGGTCGGCCGGACCCTGATGAGCCAGTACGGCCAGGAACCCCAGGTCGTGCTGCTCTGCCCGCTGCTGGTCGGGACGGACGGGAAGGAGAAGATGAGCCAGTCGCTGGGCAACTACATCAGCATCGATGACGCGCCCAACGACATGTTCGGCAAGACGATGTCGATTCCGGACGAGCTGATCGAGAACTGGTTCGAGCTCTGCACCGACGTGCCGATGGACGAGGTCCGCGAGATGCTGGCCGAAGGCCGCAACCCCCGCGACGCCAAGATGCGCCTCGGCCGGGAGCTGGTCGGTCTCTACCACTCCCCGGAGGCGGCGACGGCGGCTCAGGACTACTTCGTCGAGACCTTCAGCCGCCGCTCGCAGCCGGTGGATGCCGAAGACGCGGTCATTCCTTCGGCTTTGGTGATCGAGGGTGAGGTCTCGCTGGCCGCCCTGATCGCGGCCCTGGAGATGGCGGAGAGCAACGGCAAAGCCAAGGCCCTCATCAAGCAGGGCGCCGTCTCGCTGGACGGAGAAAAGGTCGAAGACCAATCCGCCCGCTTCGGGGTCGACGAGCTGGAAGGCAAGATCCTGCGGGTCGGCAAGCACCGGTTCCGGCGGCTGGTTCTGGGGTAGGTTTCCTTCTTGAATGCCGTCGTGAAGGCAGCATGGAAATCCGTATGGCCAATCGTCGGTGCATCTCGCCGGAGGAGTTCTGGAAGTGGTTTGAAGGCCGACGGGGACTGTCCCGCGTCCTGCCGGCGATTTGGACCATGAAGAGCTGCATGCGGCAGTTGGATGGCTTTGCCGACAAGCTTGCCGTGGAGATTCAGGTCGTGCCGGGAGAGAAGCACCGCATCCTGATCATCTCGGCGGACGGGATTGGCGAGAACATCCCGGTCGTGGAGCAGATCGTTGCGGCTGCCCCGAGGATGGTCGAGTGGCAGGTCGTCGCCTTCCGACCCGCCATTGATGCCGACCAACTCCAGATTTTCGGTCAGAACTTCCAGACGGATTCCATGAGGATGGTGACCCAGTGGGTGGACGGGAAGCTGGATGTCTGGCTGTTCTTCGGCGACGAAGAGAGGCACCGGAAGGAAGAGATGATCGCGCCGGGATTCCTGGCCCTCGACCACCTGGTCGGGGAGTACCTGGTAATGACCAAGCTGGAGCACGTCGAGTTTCTGCCGGCAGTCAGAGCCCCAGCCAACGCCGGCCCGATCTGGGCCCTGCCGGCAATCCTGGATGCAGGACCACCAGGCTGAACCGGATCAACACTTCATGACGTGTGCAGTTCGAGGCGCTTGACCCGGCGCCAAGTCTCCGCCGTCATTCCTGCGGACCATTCTGGACTCCTGGCAATGGCACTGACCCTCGCCATGGGTTTCCTGATCGTATTCGAGCCGATCGGACAGACCAACCGGGCCCCCAAGCCCCTCACTCGAACGGCCAGGCTGGGAGGGAGTGGTCGAGGGGGCGGTCGGTGCGGTAGCCGAGTTCGTATTCGGCCTGCATCAGCGTGTGGATCTCGTGGGTGCCTTCGTAAATCATTGCGCCCCGCGAGTTGCGGAAGTGGCGTTCCACCGGGAACTCGTCGCTGAATCCGTAGGCTCCGTGGATCTCCACCGCCTTGTTGGCGGCGTCGAAGGCGGCGGCGCAGTTGTTCCACTTCGCCAGGCTGACCTCGCGGGTGTGGCGGAGGCCCTGGTTCTTCATCCACCCGACCTTCTGGTAGAGAAGCCGGCCGATCTCGCGGCCCTGGACCATCGAGGCGATCATCTGCTGGACCAGCTGCTTGCGGCCGATGGCCTCGCCGCCGACCTTCCGGTCGTTGGCATAGCGGACCGAGGCATCGAGGCAGGCGGTGATGATTCCCACGGCTCCGGCTGCCACCGTGTAGCGTCCGTGGTCCAGGGCGGACATGGCGATCTTGAAGCCGTTGCCCTCGCCGCCGACCAGGTTTTCGGCCGGGATCGGGCAGTTCTCGAAGAAGATCTGGCCCGTGTTGCCCGCGCGGACTCCGAGCTTGCCCTTCAGCGGCCGGCTGGAGAATCCGGGGGTGGTCCGGTCCACGATGAAGGCCGACATGCCCTTGGTAGGGGTGGAGGCGGTCGGGTCGGTGACGGCGACGACCAGGAACTGATCGGCGTAGTCGGCCAGGCTGATCCAGGTCTTCTCGCCGTTCAGAATGTAGTGGTCGCCCGACTTTTCGGCGCGGGTGCTGATGTGGGCGGCGTCGCTGCCGGCGTTCGGTTCGGTCAGGCCGAATCCGCCGATCCGCCTTCCGCTCGCCAGGTCGGGGAGCCATCGCTGCTTCTGCTCCTCGGTGGCCCACTGCATCAGGGTCATGGACTGGAGTCCGACGTGGACGCTCATGACGACCCGGGCGGTGGAATCGGCTCGTTCCAGCTCTTCGCAGGCCAGGCCGAGCGAGATGTAGTCGGCGCCCATGCCTTCGTACTTCTCGGGGATGCAGACGCCGAGCAGGCCGGATTCGCCCATCTTCTTGAGCACGGCGGGGTCCGATTCGTGGGCGCGGTCCCGCTCGGCCAAGCCGGGCAGAATCTCCTGCTCGCCGAACTTTCGGGCGGCCTCGCGAATCATCTCGTGCTCTTGCGTCAGGGCAAAGTCCATCACCTCCGAGTGTGGCACCGGGCGGATGGTCGGCCGGAAGTCCGTCCCAAAAGAGGCGGGTTGCGAAACGTTTCGGATGTTTCGGGCATACTGAATGACATGCTCAGTGTTGCGCTGTCGATGGCCTTGTCATCGACCCAGACCGCTCCGGCGGCCGACGGTTTTGTCAGCCCGGTGAGGGTGGAGATCCGCGGCGATCAGCAGGCGGGTTTCCGGCTCTACCGCAACGGCGAGCCGTACTTCATCAAGGGGGTTGGCGGCGGCGATCAGCCGGAGCTGCTTCGGAGGCTGGGGGGGAATTCCTTCCGCACCTGGGGCGCCGACAACCTGGAACCGGATTTTGAACGAGCCCGCAGGCACGGTCTGACCGTCACGGTCGGTTTCTGGCTCGGTCACACCCAGCACGGGTTCCGGTACGACGATCCCAAGATGCTCGCCGAGCAGAAGGAGAAGGTCCGAGAGGGCGTTCTGAAGTGGCGCAACCGTCCCGAGCTCCTGATGTGGGCGCTCGGGAACGAGATGGAGATGTACGGCGACGGAGGCGATCCGAACCTTTGGCGTCACGTCGAGGACCTCGCCAAGATGGTCCGCGAGCTGGACCCCAGCCGGCCGATCATCACCGTCATCGCCGACATCGGCGGCCAGAGGATTCCCGCGATCAACCGCTACGCACCCAGCCTGGATGCCATCGGGATCAACAGCTACGGCGGGGCGGCGACGCTTCCGGAACGCTACAAGGCGGTCGGCGGAGTGAAGCCCTACATTCTCACCGAGTTCGGTCCGAACGGCCCGTGGGAGATCGAGAAGACGCCTTGGGGAGCCGTGCCGGAGCCGACCAGCACCGAGAAGGCCGAGATGTACCGCCGCCACTACACCGCTTCGGTGAAGAACAATCCGAAGATGGCTCTGGGCAGCTACTCCTTCCTCTGGGGTTGGAAGCAGGAACTGACCCACACCTGGTTCGGCATGCTGCTTCGGTCGGGAGAGAAGGTCTCTTCGGCCGACGTGATGAGCGAGTTCTGGACCGGGCGGCCGGTTCCTGATCCTTCGCCGCGCATCGAGGAGTTCGGCCCGATGGGCGCCGTCGAAGTTCGGGCGGGTCGCTCGGTCGCGGTGAAGGCCCGGGCGAGCGATCCTCGAGGCCTGCCGCTTACGGCCGAATGGGAGATCTACCGGGAGGCTTCGGAGGTTCGGCAGGGCGGCTACGCCGAGGACCTCTTGGACCGCTTCCCGAAGGCTCTGGTCTTCGGCAGTCCCACCCGGGCCGTCTTCAACACGTCCGGCCTGGAGCCTGGCTCCTACCGAATCTTCGTCACCTATCGCAACGGAGCGGGCAGTGCGGCGACCGCCAACCTCCCGATCCACGTCCTTCCTCCGCTCTGAACAATGATCAGTTCACTCCTCGCCCTCGCCATCTTTTCGTCTGAATCAGCCGCCCCGCCGAAGGTCGAACTCCGGGGCGACTTCCAGTCCGGCTTCCGACTGCTCCGCAACGGCCAGCCCTTCTTTGTGAACGGCATCGGCTACGGCGGCGGCGGTCCGGCTGGAGGCTTGGAGGCCGCCCGGGCGATGGGGGCCAACGCCTTCCGAACCTGGGGCGCGGATCAGCTGCCGGACGTTCTGCCGCAGGCCCAGCGGCACGGATTCCATGTTCTGGCCGGCCTCTGGCTCGGTCATGAGCGGCACGGGTTCAGCTACAACGATCCGGCCCAGTTGAACCGCCAGCGAGAGGAGGTCCGGCAGGCGGTCCTCAGGTGGAAGGACCATCCGTCCATCTTCGCCTGGGGGCTCGGGAACGAGATGGAAGGCTTCGACGGCGGCGCCCACCCGCGCATCTGGCGGCACATCGAAGAGCTGGCCCAGATGGTCAAGCGGCTCGATCCCAACCGCCCGGTGGTGACGGTCGTCGCGGAGATCAATCCGGAGAAGGTCAAGGCGATGAACGAGCTGGCTCCCAGCATCGACATCATCGGGATCAACAGCTACGGCGGAGCCGGGTCGGTTTCCCGCCGATGGCGCGAGTTTGGCGGCCGCCGTCCGTACATGCTCACCGAATTCGGACCGGTGGGGCAGTGGGAGCTGCCGAAGAATGAATGGGGGGTCAACACCGAGTTCACCTCCACCGAGAAGGCTGAACAGTATCGTCGCCACTACAAGGGGGGTGTCGCCGACGATCCGAAGCTGGCCTTGGGAGGGTTCGCCTTCCTTTGGGGGTGGAAGCAGGAGGTGACCCACACCTGGTACGCCATGCGCCTGAAGACGGGCGAGACCGTGGCCTCGGCCGACGTGATGAGCGAGTTCTGGACCGGCAAGAAGCCGGAACACCTCAGCCCGGTGATCACCCGGTTCGAGGCCGAGGGCCCCGTTCAGGTGAAGGTCGGCGGGGAAGTGCGGGTTCGGCTGGAGGCGTCGGACCCGGACGGCGACCCGCTGACCTACGAGTGGAAGCTCTATGACGAGGCGGTTGAGCTGAAGAGCGGAGGCGACGAGGAGGAGCGGCGGGCCACCCGTCCGGGAGCTCTCGTCTCCGGCGGCTCAAACGGCGCCGTCTTCACCACCCGAGGTCTGACTCCGGCCAACTATCGCATCTTCCTGGTGATCCGGGACGGCCGAGGCAAGGCGGCGACGGCCAATCTTCCGATCCGGGTTCTTCCCTGAACCTTTGGTCCGGCGGGATCGGGGGTGCAACCCTCCCGATCCCGCCGCGTGAGAGTCTCTGTGATGTGGCTGATCTCGGCGATTCTCCTCTTCGCGGCTGGGGCCGAACCTGAAACCCTGCGAGTGCCTGACTTTCCCCGCCGCGAACTCAGCTCGCCGATGATGGGCCTGGCGATCAACGTGCCCGACGGGGGAGGAGCCCAGGAGCTTCTTGATGCGGCTCACGAAGCCCGGCGGACCGGGTTCAACCTGTTGCCCAAAAGCATCAAGTGGAGCGACGTGGAGCCCGGCGGCTTCGGAAAGGTTGCCGAGGACATGAAGTTCCACACGTTCATGGGCTTCTACACCCCGGTCACGCTTCAGACGATCGACACGAACAACAAGACGGTTCCGGCCGATCTGATGGGGAAGGCCTGGGATGATCCTGAGATGCTTGCCCGTTGGGAAGCCTTCCTGGAGAGGTTCATCGAAGCCCTTCCCGCCGACACGCTGGCCCTGAGTCTCGGCAACGAAGTGGACATTCGGCTGCGGATGAAGCCGGAGGAGATCGAGGGCTACCTGAAGTTCTTGGCTCACGGTCGGCGGGTGGTGAACCGCCTCCGCCCGACCCTGCCCCTCGGCGTGACCACGACCTACGAGGGGGTTCTTCAGTCGCCGGAGTTGGTGGATCGGCTTCAGGCCGGGGCGGACACGGTCTTCATGACCTACTACCTGAACCACGGCGGCACGATGAAGGTGGAGGGCGAGGTGGCGGAGGCCTTCTCGGCGATGGTTCGAGTCGCGGGACGCCGCCCGGTGATGATGCAGGAGGTCGGCTGCCCGGCTTCCGCTGCGGCGGGGAGTTCTGAGGCGAAGCAGGCGGCGTTCTTCACCGAGACCTTTCGGGCGATCCGAAGGCACCGGGCCCAGCTCGCCGGGGTGTCGCTGTTCATCCAGTACGACTTCACTCCGGCCCAGCTGAAGGATCTGACCGCCTACTACGGCCTCGACGCACCGGATTTCGTGGCCTTCCTGAATTCGCTCGGCCTGAAGCGGACCGACGGAACCCATCGGCCCGCCTGGGATGTCGTCCGGCGCGAGATGGCGTCGATGACCGCCCCGTAGCCGCAGGCGTCTGCGACGGCTCGCCGGTCAATCCAAGGCGAGGCAGTCGATGAAGGCGTCCTCGAAGTCGGGGTCCTGGTTCAATTCGATGACTTCCAGGCGGTCGGCGGCGGACTGCATCTCGGCCGCCGAGCTTCGGTCCACCAGGGCCAGGTAGGCGCCGCCGAGCGAGCTGTTGCCGACCGGATCGATCTGCTCCGGCCGGAACCCGGGAAGGAGCCCGCAGTCGATGGCGTTCTGACGATTCAGATGCATCCCGAACCCGCCGGCCAGAGTGAGGGTTTCGATGTCCGACGGGAGGGCGCCGACTCGGTTCAGGAGGGTCTGGATTCCGGCGGCGATGGCGGCCTTCGCCTGCAGGAGGGCGGCGACATCCGGCTCGCTGACGACGATCTCCCGCTTGCCGAGGCCGAGGGCGACGACGCACTCCCGACCGTAGGCAGAGGGTCGAACCTGCGCCACGTCGGCGGCGAATCGGCCCGCCGAGGTGAGCAACCCCACCCGCCGAGCTTCGGCCAGAAAGTCGATGTAGGCCGAGCCGCAGAGCCCGATCGGCCGGCCCGCGGCCTGACCGCCGATCACGTCGAGGTCGATCTGAAGCTCCTCGGTTGAGGACCGATGCATCCGGATCGCCGAGATCGCTCCCTCGCCGGCGCGGACCCCCGAGGAGAGGCCCGACCCCTCGAAGGCGGGACCGGCGGCGGTGGCGCAGCCGATCAGCTCGAGCCCGCCGCCGGCGACCATCTCCCCATTCGTGCCGACATCCACGAAGAGACGGGCTCCGGACCCGTAGGCGAACCCGGTGGAGACCAGGCCGGCCACGACATCGGCTCCGACGTAGGCCGATGCACCGGGCAGGGCGACCACCGGGCAGCTCCAAGGAAGCCCCAGGTCCTCGGCCCGGACCTCCCGGGCCTCCAGAAACTCAGGCCGGAAGGGCACGGCGCCCATGCCGCTCGGGTCGATTCCCAGGGCCAGGTGGAGCATGGTCGTGTTCCCGGCGAGAACGATCCCTGCCGGCGTGGAGCCTTCGGGAAGAGCCTGCCGGATCAGCGGCTCCAGGGTCCTCGAGACCAGGGTCTGCTGCATCCGGCCGACCATCTGGGGATCGACCAGGCATTGGCTGATTCGGGTGAGCACGTCGTCGCCCAGCTCCATCTGGCGGTTGAAATCGGCCGCCTTCCCGACGGTCCGCCCGGTCGCCAGATCGACGGCCAGAACGGCCACCGTACTCGTGCCGACATCGACCGCGATTCCGACCGCAGGGGCAGGAAAGAGAGGGTCCAGGGCCAGCGGCACTCCGATCCGAAAGCCCGATTCCACCTGCGGGCTTCGGCTCAACACGCTGGAGGCGGGCACATGGACGATCAGCCCGTCTTCCACCCGGCACCGGCAGGCCTGCTCGGGGCGAGGGCCGTCGCCTCGGTCGACTTCGACCAGGCAGGCCCGGCAGAGCCCGCGTTCGCCGCACCGAGTGTTCAGCGAGAGTCCCTTCTGCCGGAGAAGTCGGGTCAGGGAGTCTCCCAGATGGCCGCCGGCATCCAGAAAGTGGGTTCGGTCTGGGAAACGGACCTCAATCGGCAGGGCGGATCACCTCATCGTCGGCGGTCATTCGGGCGGTCTGGCCAGGCTGCAGAACCAGAAACTCCTCCGAGGACCACTTGCCGCGGAGCAGCCGGGCGATCATCTCAAGCGAACCGGCGAGGCGGTCGTACCGCCAGCCAAGCCACTCGGCGCAGCTCCGCGTGTGCTCGGCCTCGGCTTCGACCGGGCCCACCCCGGTGTCGATGAAGGCGGCCCGGTCGTACTCCTGCATCCAGGCGGTCTCGGACTCCATCAGGTACTCGGCGTTGTCCTCGCCGTAGAGCTCGGTGTATCTCTCCTTGAGCCCGCGATGCCGCTTCGGGCCGGGCGGGACGTGGTGGCGGTTCCAGCCGACGCTGTACCAATAGGTGGCCGGGTTCTGGGCGATCTGCTCCCGGTGCCGCTTCCGCGAGCCCAGAAGCAGGGCGATGCAGTCGTGGGTCTTCGGGATGATGAGGCGGGCTCGGCGGGTTCGGACGCCTTCGATCCCCCGGCTGCAGAGACCGTAGCCGAGGAGGATTTCGTCCGGGCTCTCCTCCGATTCGGCCAGGTCCACCGCCTTCTGCAGCTCGGATCGCAGCTCGGCCGGGTCGTTGTGGAGGCCCTGCGGCATCGGTCGAAGGATCGGCGGGCAGGGCAGACCCGCCACGACGGCCCGCACCTCGTCCTCCATGACGCGGCAAAAGATCAGAACCCGTTTCGGCGGCGGAAGGCTGCCGGGAGACATCTCGTCTGAGTCTGACAGAGATCATCTGGCCGGAAAGTTGACTTCGCCGTCCATCCGGGGCCGGCTGTTCGGATCGGGGTTGTGCCAGAGTCGCACAATGGATTGGCAGGTCGGGCGAGGCGAGAGTCCGGACGAATGGCATCCGGCCGAGGTGCCCGGAGCGGTCCAGCTGGACTGGGCTCGGGCTCAGGGATGGCCGGAGTGGTGGAAGGGGCAGAACCATCGACTCTTCGAGGGGCTGGAAGACTCGGTCTGGACGCTCCGCACGATCCTGCCCCCCGACCCCGCGCCTCGGGTCATGCGGTTCGAAGGGATCGACGACGCGCGGCCGATCCTGGTTTCCGGCGACGTCGTGCATCTCGGATCGGGTCCGCTCACTCCGGTCGAAGTGGAGATTCCCGCGTCTCCGGAGGCCGAGGTGGAGGTCCGGGCCATTCTCCATCCGGCAC
>JAKRSE010000285.1 GCA_022402505.1 Fimbriimonadaceae bacterium
CCGACCAGCACCGCCCCATCAACAAGAACGTCGCGGCAGAAGATGTCCCACCAGAGCCCGGCGGTGGCGTTGCCGACGGCCCGATGGTTGAGCACTGTGTGCCGTCGCACCTCGTGCATCTTGACCCCGCCCGTGTAGTAGAGAATCTCGCCGCCCCGCCATGCCCGCCAGACGTTCCAGCTGGTCTCAACGCCGTCGAAGAGGATGTTCTCTGACGGGCCACTGGAGATCCCGCTGACCCCGTTCCAGTTGAAGACCGAATTTCGGATCGTCCAGTTGCGGCCGTGGATCTGGAGGCCCGTGCTGGAATTCCAGACAAAGCGACAGCCTTCGATCAGCACGTTGTTGGAAGGCTCTTCGGGACCGCCGAAGACGACGGCATTCGCCCGGCTGTAGGCCGACTCATCGTTGGCCGCCCTCTGAAAGGTGAGATTTCTCAGAACAACGCTGCTCTTCCCAGTGAGGTCCAGCAGACTGCGTCGAACGGATGCTTCGATCTCGCCGGACGCGCCTTCGGGCAGCCGGGCGTAGATTCGCCCCCCCAAGGGATCACGATCGACGACGCCGAACTCGCCCGGCTTGAGGACCGACTTCGGGTCGCGGGCCGACTTGAATCGATGCTCCAGGACGCCGCCGAGATCCGGATTCTGGCTCGCGCCGATCACCTCGGTCTCCTCCAGGATTCGCGGCATCAGGGGCCGATCTCCGATGAAGAGGAGCTCACGACGGTGGGCGATGAGGCCGGCGGCCGTCCACTGGTAGCCGAAGAGGCCGAACCGATGCGGCCAGGGCGCGGAGATCAGGCCGTCGCCTTCTTCTTTCCAGCGACTGCGGGGGATGACGTCGCTGCCCGTCCAGATCACGCGGTCGGCCGGACCGGCCCCTTCGATGACGAGCGGCGTGGCGGCCGCCTTCCCCCGACCCCAGTCGAGGTCGAGGACGGATTCCCGATAGGTGCCGGGCTGCAGGCGAAGCACGACGGGCACACCGTCGGCCAGAAGCTCGAGGGCCGCGCGGAAGCCGGCTCTGAGAGACACCTGGCCGCGGCCCGAACCATCCGGCGAGACCCGAATGGTTTGGGCGCCCGCCAGGCTCAGCTGAGGAGACCCGGTGGCCCTGGCAGCCGGCGGCTCCGGTGAGGCGGATGGACTCGCCATCACAAGAGCCGCCAGCGCCAAGGCCGGAATCAACGGAGGCCCCCCGGAGGCGGAGTCGCCGGCGCCCCGGGCGTGGCTCCGGGAGCGCCAGAGGTTCCGGGAGCGGGTCCAAGACCATTCGCCGGAACCCGAGACCGCATCTCCGGAGTCATGGCCTCCAGATCGGTGGGCTTCAGGATGTCCCTGGCCGACTCCTCCCGCGACTGAGGCGCCGATCCGCCGCATCCGGCGAACAGGGCCGATCCGCAGACGGCGCAGACCACGAGAAGCCCGGCCCTCATCTCAGCGGAGACCGTCCCACATGTTGTCCTGCCGCCGGTTCTCACCGTCCGGGTTGGTCTGAGCGGGCGAGAGGGACTTGGCGCTGCTGTCGGTGAAGACGAAGTTCGCCTTGTCGCCATAGGGCGCCGAGACGCCGCCGTTGCGGCCCTGCATGATCCGGCGCAGCTCGGGGGTGTCCGGCCGGCTTCCATCCGGGCCGATGGAGACTCCCTCATTGCCGCAGCAGGTGGTGACCATCCCTCGGCTGTTGTCCAGGATGGACATCATCGGGAAGGCCATCGTGTTCCCGCCCGCCCAGTGCCAGGCGGTGTCCCGATTGAGCTGCTGAGCGAACAGCACGGTCGCCGAGGGGTTGGTCATCGAGGTCGAGGACATGGCCGTGGTCACCCGCCAGCCGGGATTGTAGGTCGCAATCGGCCCTCGCTGGGGACCCCAGTCGAAGGTTCCGACGCCGGTGCTCACGACGTTCACCGAGTTCGCCGCATAGCTGATGGCGAATCCGGTGTTGGTCGGCTCGGCGGCCCGGTCCGTGTCCACGGTCGCGCGCAGCAGGCTCAGCGTCTTCATGTAGGGCAGGATTCGGCCGGGCCAGTAGAGGGCCTTGCCCTCCGTGGTCGCCCAGCCGTCCTCCCAGAAGGCGTGCATCGGGAAGGTGTCGTCGTAGTCGGCCAGGTAGATCTGGGTCGCCGTACCCAGCTGCTTGATGCCGCTGAGGTCGGAGGTCTTCTTCGCGGCGAGCTTCGCCTGGGCAAAGACCGGGAAGAGGATGGCGGCCAGAATGGCGATGATGGCGATGACGACGAGCAGTTCGATCAGGGTGAACGCGCGTCGATGAGCGGTGGCATGATGGTTCATGGTGTTCCTCGTTCGGTCTCCAGCGACCGAAGGCTGTCGGATGGAATCTGAGCGGGGGCGGTGGTGTCTCGATCGAGGAGATCGGTCACCGGCAACACCGTTCGGCGACCGGGCTGGTCTTCCCCTCGGAGAACGGCGAGGATCGTCCTCATCGCCGTGCGGCCGATCTCCACAACCGGGATTCGGATCGTCGTCAACCGAAGCGGCTCCGAGGGATCCGGGATGTCGTCGTCGATGCCGATGACCGAAAGGTCGCGGGGCACCTCAAGACCGAGCGAGCGGGCCGCCCGAATGACGCCCCATGCAAGCTCGTCGTTCGCGGCGAAGACGGCGGTGGGACGGACCCGGCGCAGCCATTCCGCAAGGTCGGGACAACCCTCTCCGGGACGCCACGCCCCGGCCGACAAAAGCATCGGCGCGGGATCGATCCCACGCTGCGTCATCCAGTTGGCGAACGCCTCCTTTCGAGCGGAGGCGACCCCGTCGGCCAGGTACACCGGGACTCCATCGCGAATGACTGTGTCCGCCGGGCCGGAAAGGTGCGCGATGCGCCGGTGGCCCAGCTCCCAGAGCCGCTCGAGCCCCAGACGGATGGCCGAATCTTCGTCGGCCTCGACGCAGGCGAGCGGCGGGACGACCTCGAACCGGGGGCTGACGACGACCACGGGCAGGCCCGATTCGGCGACCAAAGCCGGCCGGCGGTCCAATTCGACCGCGGTCATGATCAGCCCGTCCAGCAGACCGTTCAGGAAGAACGAGGGCTCCGCCTCTTCCCGGACCTTCCTCGGAAAGTGGATGATCGAGTAGCCGCACTCATCCGCTTCGTCAAGGATCCCCCGCCACAGCCGACGGGAGAAGAGAGACTCGCTCATCTGGTCCTGATGGAAGGGGTCGGTCGCGCAGACCCCGATCGTCTGGGTCGCCGCCTGACGAAGACCCTTGGCGGCGAACGAGGGAACGTAGTTCAGCTTCGCGATCGCCTCCCGCACCTTGGCGATGGTCGCTTCGCTGTAGCCCGACGCCCCCGAGACCACGTGCGAGACGGTCGTCATCGACACCTTCGCCTCGGCAGCGACGTCGCGGATGGTGGCTTTCCGATACCTTCTCACGTCCAGAATCCTTCAAACTATTTTGAGCAGCCGGATTCTCCCAGGTCAAGAGGGTTTCCAAAATATTTTGAATGACCGGCCGGCAACCCGCCACCCTTCTCGGGCAAACTTGCGGCTGATGAAGATCAGCATCGCCTCTTTCTCCTTCCACGGCGCCGTGGCTCAGGGCACGATGGATGTCTTCCACTACCTGGAGGCCTGCCGGCATCGCTACCATCTGGACACCGCCGACATCTGGAACGGCCTCATGGGCCCGGACGTGGAGGTCCAGCTGGATGAAGAGCGGCTGCGAAAGATCCGCGCGGCCATGGATGAGCGGTCTCTGACCTGCGTCAACTACCACGCCGACGGATGCCACCCCTGGGAGCCCGATCCCGAGGTCCGAGCCCGGCACCGGAGCCTGGCCGAGCGGCACTTGAAGGCCGCCGAGATTCTGGGAGCCCAGACCGTCCGAATCGACTCCGGCGGCGCCGACCGGGAGTGGAGCAACGAGGAGTTCGACTTCATCGCCCAGGCCTACCGAGAGTTCTGCACGGTCGCCGATTCAGCCGGGTTCAAGATCGGACCGGAAACCCATTGGGGCACCACCAACTACCCCGACAACATGCTGAAGCTGCACGCCGCCGTGAACCACCCCAGCTACGGAATCCTGCTGCACCTGGGCAAGGACACCTGGACCTCGCCGGACGACTACGACCGGGCGCTGGCCCCGATCGCCGTCCACACCCACATCGATCAGAAGACCTGCTACGAGCGGCTCGATTCGGCCCTCTCCATCCTCATCGAGAGCGGCTATCAGGGAGCGCTCGGCGTGGAGCACCATACCGGCAAGAACGAGCTCGCGGAAGTCGAAGTCCAGATCGGATTGGTCCGTCGGGCCCTCAGTCATCTCCGCCAGGGACGGTCAGACGCCTACAAGGGCAACCCGCTCCTGGACCCAAAGATTGAAAGTTGAAGCCGTCCTTCACACATCCTTGACCTGGGAGTCGGGAAGACTGATGGAGCCCATGAGTCTCTCGCGACGCGAACTCTTGACCGGAACGGCGGGACTGGCCGCCGCCTCGACCGCCGCCGCCGCTCTGGCCCGCCCGACCGCGCGGAGGGTCCTGCGAGTGGCCCATCTGACCGACATCCATGTCCAGCCGGAGCGAAACGCCCAAGCCGGGTTTGAGGCCTGCCTCGCCGAGGTCCAGAGCCTGCGCGATGCGCCGGACCTCATCCTCTTCGGCGGGGACAACATCATGGACGCCTTCCGCCAGGAAGCCGACCGAACCAAGGCCCAGTGGGACATCTTCTCCCGCGTCGTCCGAAACCACTGCCGCACCCCGCACGAAAGCGTGATCGGGAATCACGACGTCTGGGCCTACGGATTCGGCGACAAGCACAAGTCCGATCCCCGGTTCGGCAAGGTCTGGCCGATGGAGGTCCTCGGCCTTGAAAAGCCCTACCGAACCTTCGACCGAGCGGGGTGGCGGTTCATCGTGCTGGACAGCACCTTCCGCGAAGGCACCGGCTACAAGGCCCGACTCGACGACGAGCAGTTCGAGTGGCTGAAGGGAGTTCTCAAAGACACGCCGAGGAGGATGCCGATCCTGGTGGTCAGCCACATGCCGATCATGTGCGCCTGCGCCATGTTCGACGGCGACAACGAGAAGTCGGGCAACTGGCAGATTCCCGGCGCATGGATGCACATCGACGCCCGCCGGATCAAGGATGCCTTCCGGGGTCATCCCAACGTCAAGGGCTGCCTCAGCGGCCACATCCACCTGATCGACCGAGTGGACTACAACGGCGTCAGCTACTACTGCAACGGAGCCGTTTCGGCCGGATGGTGGGGCGGCTACTACCAGGAGTGCCGCTACGGCTACGGCCTGGTCGATCTCTACGCCGACGGCACGTTCACGAACGAGTACCGAGGCTACGACTGGAAGACGGCCAAGGCCTAAACCCTCAGCCAGACCGCCATCGAGCCCGGCTCTCGGTTGGCCCAGTCGGCATAGCGGATCATCGGCCGGGGCCCAAGATCGGTTTCGATCCGGACCCGGCCGGCTGCCTCATCCCAGGAAGGCTCGCGGAACCGAACCGACTCGACCGGGGCACCCAGATCGGCCTCTTCCATCGCCATGATCCAGGGGCCCTGCCTCACCGCAAATCGACCCGCCTGAGCCTCGACCCGGGGATCGGCCGGAATCCGCTCGGGATCGGCTCGTCCCCGGAGCCAGACTTCACCGTTCAGGACCTCCGGAGCCGCACCGCATGACCATTCCGCTGAAGTCAGCCAGGCGGGGACTCGGACCTGGATCGGGATCGGTTGGTCGGAGGCGAGGCGGAGGGAGGCATCGGGGCCGGTGGCGGCCGAAATCTCCACCCGTCCTTCCACGCCGGACCAGACGCCGGAAATCCAGTGCCGCACCTCCAGACGGCCGTTCCGCCAGACCGCGCAGCGTCGGTCCAGGCTGAGGATCAAACGAGCCAGATTCGGCGGGCAGCAGGCGCAGGTGAACCAGGGCTGCCGGCGCTTCTCCGCCCCGGCGGCCAAGGGGTTGTCATAGAAGAAGGATCGGCCGTCGGCCCCCACCCCGCTCAAAGCGGCATTGAAGAGGGCGGTCTCGGCCAGGTCGTGCCTTCCCACAAGGTCGGCCAGCATGACCAGACCGATGGCGGCACAGGTCTCCGCATAGGCGTTCTCGTTCGGCAGGTCGAAGGCGGTGGTGAATCCCTCGTTCGACCCCGAGCTGCCGATGCCGCCCGTGACGTAGAGGAAGCCCTCCTCGATCCGGTCCAGAACCCGCTCGGCGGCGGCCCGACCCTCCGGTCTTCCCGTCTGGACCGCGCCGATCAGCTGGTACATCAGCCGCACCGCATGCCCGTGCGGCTCGTCCAGCTCCACCAGCGGCACCGCGTCTTGGTGATACCGCCCGTCGTACCGGCCCTCCGAGTCGAAGTGGAATCGGCGGAGGCCTTCCTTCGGGCTCGGGAAGAGGGGTGAATCGAGCTCCACCTCGAAGACATGCGGCGGACGGCCGCGACGGTCCAGCATCCACCAGGCCAGCTGCCTCGGCTCCTCATCGCCGGTCAGGTCGGCCCAGCGGCAGAGGGTGAGTTCGATCTCCTGATGCCCCGGAAGCCGATCCATCCGGCCCGGCCCGAAGGTCTCCAAGACATGCGCCACCGCCCGGGCGGTGACATCGATCAGCGGCGATTCCAAGCCTTCTTCGGCAAATGCGCATCCGGCCTCGATCAGGTGGCCGAGGCAGTAGAGCTCGTGTCGGTAGATCGTCGCCAGGTACCGCTCGTCCATCCGCCCGAGTTGGTGGAGGGTGTGGATGTAGCCATCCGGAGCCTGGGCGCGGGCGATCGTCTCGGCCATTTCCGCGACCTCGCCCTTCAGGGGAAAGTCGTCGAATCGGGCCTCGGCATAGGCGCAGGCTTCCAGGATCTTGTAGACATCGCTGTCGTCGTAGACCTGCCCTTGGTGACCGTCGCTCTTCCCGGCTGCGACTCGCCGGAAGTTCTCGAACCGCGGAGTCTCTTCGCACATCCGCCATTGGTGCGGCAGCGACTCCATCGCCATCCGTCGCTGCAGTTCGGACCAGAACGGGTCGGTGATGCGGAAGCTCATCGGTCCATGACTTCGTGGGCCCAGGCAGCCATCTGCCAGCCGCCCGCCTTCCGCTGGACGAACTGGATCGCCACACGAAACCGGCCCTTCTCGAACTCGGCTTCGTTGATGTAGGAAGCGGTCAGGATGTCCTGACCGAGCCGATCCTTGGCGCCTTCCACCCGTTCGACCCGACTTCGGCCAGACTTGAAGTCGCCCAGAAGATCCCGGCGGAGGGCCAGCCAGGCGTCGTGCTCACGGTCGGGGACGCTCGCCAGAAAGTCGCCGCTCGCCCAGAACGCCAGGTCCTCCTTGGTCCAGCTTCGGCCGAGGGTGGTGAGGAGCAGGTCCCCTTCCTCCTGAACCTCGATCTGCATCGAATAGATCGTCCCGCGGACCAGGCTTCCCAGGCCCCAGGAACCCAGACCGCAGATCAGGACCAGCAGGCCGATGGCTCCCAAAATGAACCAGGTGCGACGCTTCACACCTTCATTGTGACCCGGAGAGGGGGCCGGCTGCGCTCAGGCCGCCCGGCGCATCTTGGGCGGAAGGTGACGGGGCAGAAGCTGAGTCTCTTCCTCCGAGGAGAGGACCGCGGCCCGCTCCATCGTGTTCTCCAGTTCACGGATGTTCCCGGGCCAGTCGTAGGCCAGCAACACCGAGAGGGCCTCTTCGGAGACCGACTTGAGGTTCCGGCCGTTCTCCTGGCTGCTCCGCTCCAGAAAGTGGGCGGCCAGCGGCAGGATGTCCTCGCGGCGCTCCCGAAGCGAGGGCAGGGCGATTTCGACCACCTGGAGCCGGTAAAGGAGGTCGAGCCGGAAGTGGCCCTCATCCACCGCTTCCTGCAGGTCGCGGTTGGTCGCGGTGATCAGCCGGACGTCCACCCGGGTCGGCCGAGTCGCGCCCAGCCGCTCGAATTCCCTCTCCTGCAGCACCCGGAGAAGCTTGACCTGGATCGGCATCGGCACGTCACCGATCTCATCCAGGAAGAGGGTGCCTTCGTTCGCCAGTTCAAATCGGCCCGGCTTGGCGAAGTCGGCCCCGGTGAAGGCGCCCTTCTCATGCCCGAAGAGCTCGGACTCCAGCAGGGTTTCCGGCAGGGCCGCGCAGCTGACGGCGACAAAGGGATTGGAAAGGCGCGGCGACCGCTGGTGGATCAGCTTCGCGACAACCTCCTTGCCCGTCCCGCTCTCGCCCGTGATGAGCACCGTGGCGCGCGAGTCGGCCACCTGGTTGATCGTCTCCTCGATCTCCTGCATGATCGGCGAGGCGGCGATGAAGTGGACCGGAGACGAGGAGGGCGCCGCGTTCTGCTTCCGCCTTCCGCCGCCCTTGTTCACGTCCTTGCGGTCGCCCTGCATCGCGGCCGAGATCAGCTTCTTCAGGGCCTCGAGGTCGAAGGGCTTGGTGATGTAGTCGTAGGCGCCGTGCCGCACCGCCTGGACCGCCTGGGGAATCGTTCCGAAGGCCGTCATGATGATCACCGGGATCTCCGGGTGCCGCTCGGCCAGCTCCTTCTGCAGCTCATAACCGCTCGCCCCCGGCATCGTGACGTCGGTCAGCACGCAGTCCACCGTCTCCTGGTTGACCAGGGTGATCGCCTGCTGGGCGTCCTCGGCGGCCAGAGCATGCCAGCCGGCCTTGTCGAAGGCCGCCTGCAGAATGCGGCGGATGTTCAGTTCATCATCAACGATCAGGACGCGCTTTTTGGCCATGGGAATCAACCGGCAAGGTGGACGGTAAACACGGCGCCGGAACCGAGTTCGGAGCGGACCTGGATCGATCCGTTGTGGGCTTCGATGATCTTTTCCACCATGCAGAGCCCGAGGCCCGTGCCCTGAGGCTTGGAGGTGAAGAACGGGGAGAACAGCTTTTCGACCGCTTCGGGGGACATCCCCTCGCCCGTATCGGAAACTTCAAAGCCGTTCGGCCAGGTCCGGATGCAGACCTCGCCTCCGGCCGCCGTGGCCTCCATGCCGTTTCGGATGAGGTTGTGCAGCACCTGGTCCAACCGTCTCGGATCGGCCGAGATCGCCCGGCCGCCGGACTCCGGCTTCAGGCTCAAAGTGAGGCCGCGACGCTCGGCCTCCGGCAGGAGCAGGCCCACGATCCGGCTCGCCAGATCATCCAGGTCCACGTCCTCCCGAGCCAAGGTCAGAGGCTTGGCGAACTCCAGGAACTCGGTGCAGAGCGTGTTCAGCTTCAGCGTCTCCTCTTCGATGATCCGGCCGAATTCCGTGCCAAGCTCGGGGCTCGATTGGATCATCTGGGCCGCGCTGCGGATGCCCGTCAGCGGGTTGCGGATTTCGTGGGCAATCGCCGCCGTCATCCGGCCGATCTCGGCCAGGCGGCTGAGGCGATGAACCTCCCGCTGGCTCCGCTCGTGCTCGGTGATCTCCTGGACCGAAATCACCATCCCCCCGTGGCTCATCGGCTGGGTCTGGAGCATCCAGGTCCGGTCGGCCCGGGAATCGTGGACGGTGCGGGAGAGTGGCTGAGCCTGACCGCGGCTTGCTTCGATCACGGAGCGGATCTCCTGCTCCAGCCGCCCCCCGCTTCGGTCGGCAGGTCCGCCGAAGAGCCCTTCGTTCAGCGCCCAAGGGCTGGCGGAAATCAGCTCTCCCTCCGGGCCCGTCACGATGACCCCGCCCGGGACCGAGTCGATGACCGCCGCCAGCCGCTCCCGACTCTCACGACTCAGGCGCACGGCGTCGTTCAGCCGCTCGACCAGCCGGGCGTTGGTCACGGCCAGGGTCACCTGGGCGGCCATCGCCCGAGCCTGGTCCAGGTCGGTGACATTGAAGGGAGGCTCCTGACGGCTTCGGCTCAGGTTCAGGACGCCGATCACCCCCTGACGCGGGTCGATGAGGGGAACGATCATCGAGCTTGCGATTTCGTTCTGGCCGTCGTCGCCCGCCAGTCGGAGCACGCTCCGATCCTCTTGGATCAGGCGGGCCTCGCCCAGCTGAACGACCTGTCCGGCCAGACCTTCGCCGGGATTGATGGTGGCGTCGCCGGGGATTCGAGTCTGCCGCCCCGCCTTGGCCTTCAGGCGCATCACCTGGTCTGGGTCTTCGGCCAGAAAGATGGACGCACCCGATGCCCGAAACCATTCGGCGCAACGATCCAGCGAAGCCTGCAGATAGCGCTCCGTTCCGGCCTGAAACATGGGGCTCAGGTCGAACAGGCTCCACAGGCCCTCATCGTTCCAGCGAGGAGCGGCGCTCATCTCCAGGCTGAATTGTCGGAAGAAAGCGGCTCAAACTCCAGCCGGTCAGGGCTGCTGGAGGCCGGGCGAAAACTCGACGGTGGGTCGGTGGTGAAGATGGATCGCCTGGGCGAAGAAGAACCCGATCGCCGAGCCGGCCTGCTCCAGGCTCAGCGTCTCCCCGGGGCCGGTGACCAGCGGGCCGACCGGAGCCACGAGCCCGGTCCGAACCATCCTCACCGCCGCCGCCTTCTGGGCCGCCGGGATGCGGAGCCGAGACTCATACACTCGGAAGGGTCGCGGGGTCGCACGACGGGTCGGGATCAGGGCCCGGTCCAGCCGGTCGAAGGCTTCCAGGAGAGCCGTTCGCGTCGCGGGCTCGCCGGATATCGGCAGGCCGAGGTCGGGGATCTTGACGTCCAGCCTCCGGCCGAGGGCTTCCGCCCGGCGGGAGAGGGAGGTCCGGAGTTCCGTGAAGGTCACCGGCTTGGAATCCGGCGCCTGGGGAATGGCCGGCACCGACAGAGCTGCCAGGGCCAGAATCGCCGCCCGCTTCATCCCTCCCACTCTACCTGCCGCTCGAGGTCAGCAGGTCGAATTCTTCCAGCGACTCGCCGATGCCCAGAATGACGCAGTGGTCGCCCGGTTCGGCGACGATCACATGGATTCCGGTCAGGGTCTGAATCAGGCGGTCCAGGCCGCGCAGCCGGGCCCCGCCGCCCGTCAGATGGATCCCGCGCTCGATGATGTCGGCCGAGAGCTCCGGCGGGGTCTGCTCCAGAACGTCGCAGATCCGGTCGGTGATCTGACGGATCGGCTCCTCCAGGGCGTCGCGGATCTCCTGGCTGCTGACTTCGACCGAGCGAGGCAGACCGCCCTCAAGGTCGCGCCCCCTCACCGTCATCCGGACCTCGGAATCCAGCGGGTACGCGCTGCCGATGCTGATCTTGATCTCCTCCGCCATCTGGTCGCCGATCAGCAGGTCGTAGCGGGATCGAATGGCGCGGGCGATCGCCTCGTCCATCTTGTCGCCGCCGATCCGCAGGCCGTCCTGATGAACCAGCCCGCCCAGGCTGATGACGGCGATGTCCGTGGTGCCTCCGCCCAGGTCCACGACCATGTTGCCGGTGGGGGTGGAGATGGGAAGCCCGGCCCCGATCGCGGCCGCCATCGGGGCCTCGATCGTCTTGACTCGACCGAAGCCCGCGCTGAGGGCCGCCTTTTCCACCGCCCGCTTCTCAACGTTGGTGATGTTGCAGGGGACGGCGATGAGGGCGTTCGGTTTGACCCAGCTCTGCAGGCGTCCCACCGCCTCGCGCCGGATCTCGCCGAGCATGTTGTAGGTGACGGTGTAGTCGGCGATGACCCCTTCCCGAAGCGGTCGGACGGCGGTGATGTAGCCGGGCGTGCGGCCGATCATGTCGCGGGCGGCTCGGCCCATGCTCTCCAGCTTCCGCTTCCGGAGATTCATCGCCACGACGCA
>JAKRSE010000286.1 GCA_022402505.1 Fimbriimonadaceae bacterium
TTTCTGGGAACAGGCGGTGCCCAGGTTCTCGGCTTCCTCCTGGCGTGTCTCAGCGTCGTCGGAGCCTTCAAGACGGCGGCGGCGCTGGCCCTGCTCATCCCGATTCTCGTCTTTGGAGTCCCCCTGGCCGACGCCCTCCAGGTCACGTTCCGGCGGTGGAGGGTCGGGGTGCCGGTGACCCAGGCGGACAAGCGACACCTGCATCACATGCTGCTGGGCTCGGGCCTGAATCAGCGACAGACCGTGCTGGTTCTCTACGTCGCGGCCATACTTTTGTGCGCCGCCCTCATCGCTCTGGTCGTGATGCGGGGCTGACTTCAGATTCATGGACATCATTCAGGCCATCGTCTACGGAATCGTGCAGGGGCTCACTGAGTTTCTGCCGATCAGCTCCAGCGGTCACCTGTTCCTGGTGCCGGCTCTGCTGGGCTGGGAGGATGCGGGCAGCGGGTTCACGGCGGTCATTCAGCTGGGGACGCTGGCGGCGGTTCTGATCTTCTTCTGGGGAGACCTGACGCGCATTCTCTCCGGTTGGACGGCCGGCCTGGCCCGCCGAGAGAAGCGCGACACTCCGGAGTACCGGATCGGCTGGAGCGTGGTGTGGGGGACGATTCCGATCATCATCGCCGGCCTGGCGCTTCGGGACCTGATCGACAATCAGTTTCGCAGTCCATGGGTTGTGGCGAGCACCCTGATCATCTTCGGCCTTCTGCTCGGTCTGGCGGAGAAGGTCGGCAGGCGGTCTCAGTCGCTTGAAGCGATCGGCCCGAAGGAGGGATTGATCGTCGGGCTCTGGCAGTGCCTGGCCCTGATTCCGGGAAGCAGCCGGAGCGGTTCGACGATCACGGGAGCCCTTTTCCTCGGGATCGACCGCGAGTCGGCGGCCCGCTACTCGTTTCTCCTCAGCATTCCCTCGGTTCTGCTGAGCGGCCTGTACAAGCTCTACGACGCCCGGGAGCAGCTGATGGATGAAGGGCTGTGGGCCACCGTGACCGCAACGGCCGTCTCGTTCGTCGTCGGCTGGGCGGCGATCGCCTTTCTGATGAAGTGGCTCCAGACCCGGTCCACCTCGGTCTTCGTCTGGTACCGAATCGCGCTGGGCCTGGTGATCTTCGGCCTGCTCTTCGCCGGTGTTCTGCGCTGAGGCCGCCGTCCCGGATCAGTGATCCGCGTGGCTGTCTGAACTCATGTCCGGCCGGATCTGCATGGCCTTCCCCTTCGGCAGGAGGAAGTGGGCTTCGCGGCTCTCTCCGAATCCGGCGGCGGGCAGATTCTTGATCGGCTGTTCCAGCACGGCATAGGGAAGCATGACCGTGACTCGACGGTTGGAGAAGTGGTTTGGGTCCCGGGGGAGTCGCGGCTGAGTGGCGGCGAGGGCATCCACCCCGACGATCTGTCGTTCACGCACCCCGCCATCCAAGAGAAGCCGCCGGACCGCGTTCGCCCGCATCCCGCTCAGGTCGAAGTTGTCCATCCCTCCCCGGCTGAAGGGTCGGGCGTCGGTGTGCCCTTGAACCTTGATCGGCCTTCCGAGTTCGCCGAGAATCCGGGCGACCTTGCGGATCGCGCCGCGAGCCGAGTCGCGCACCTCCCAGCTGCCGAGCCCAAAGAAGACCTCGCCGTTCTCCTCGTTCTCGACGAATTCCACGACCAGCCCTTCATTGGTGAGCCGGAGCTCGACCTTGCCTTCCTTCACCAGCTGGGCCAGTTCCGGATCGTTCTTCATGGCGTTGCTGATTCCGGCTTCGACCTTCTGATAGGCTTCGGCCTCCTGCATCTTCTGCATGGTGCTGCCGGATTCGCCGTCCTTGCTGTTTCGTGGTCCGCCGGGGGGGAGCAGGTTGATCGGCGTCTTGGGCGGATTCTTCATGAACCCGATCGGGTCGTTGAAGTAGGCCTGAATGACGCTGCGCTCTTCCTGAGAGAGGCCGACGATCCACATGACCAGGAAGAAGGCCATCATGGCGGTCATGAAGTCGGCGAGGGCCACCTTCCAGGCTCCGCCGTGGTGACCATGTCCGCCTTTGCGGACCTTCTTGATGATGATCGGTGCGCCGTCCTGCATCAGGCCGCATCCTTCTCCTTGACGGCGGCTTCAAGCTCGGCGAACCCGGGGCGGAGGGTCGGCACGATGTTTCGGCGGGCGAATTCCACGCAGGTGATCGGCGATTCGCCTCGGGCGAAGCTGAACAGGGCGTGGCGGATGCAGTTCATGTAGCTGTGCCCGATATGGACCTTGGTCTCCAGGGCCTTGGCGATCGGGTTGAAGATGACGTAGCCGCTGAAGATTCCGAAGAAGGTTCCGACCAGGGCGACGCCGACCGACATGCCGATCGTCTTGGGATCTCCGCCGATCTTGCCCATGGTGATGACGATGCCGAGGACGGCGGCGACGATTCCGACGGCGGGCATGGCATCGGCCAGGTTCTGCACCGCGTGGCTCGGCTTCATCTCCTCGTGTTCCGCCGTCTCCAGGTCGAGCTCCATCATCTCGCTCAGGTCGTGCGGACCGACGGCGCCCGTCAGGATCACCTTCAGCGTGTCGCAGAAGAAGTGGACGGCGTGGTGGTTCGCCATAAAGGAGGGGAACTTGGAGATGATGTCGCTCTCCTCCGGGTTCTCGATGTGCTTTTCCAGCCCCAGGAGGCCCTCCTTTCGGGCCACGCTGAAGAGCTGATACATCATCTTGAGAAGGTCGACGTAGGCCTGCTTGGTGAGATCAGGCTTCAGGAGTCCGAGCACGCCCTGGATGGTCTGCATCGTGACCTGGAGTCCGCTGCTGCCCAGGAAGATGCCGATCGCGACTCCGCCGAGGATGATGAATTCAGTGGGCTGAATCAGAATGGCGATGCTTCCCCCGTGCATGGTGTATCCCAGCAGGGTGGAAATGATCGCTACGATGATCCCAATGAATGCAAACATGGCCCGGTCCGTGGCTTGGGAGGCGGCGCGCACCTTCCGCTCCCAGCAAGGTTATCGGCAGAATCCGGGGCCGAACTTGACTTGACCGGTCTGGATTGGACCGGCAATGGTGCGGGGTTTTCAGGGGTTGGGCAGCGATGCGAGGCCGCTTCGGAAGCGGTCGGCATCAGGGACGGCCTCGATGAGAAGGGCGGCCGAGTCGCGCCAGGCTCTCGCCGGGGGATGGCCATCCTCGGCCATTCTCTCTCTCGGGAGTCCGGCATCTTCAAGCTCCGCCAGCATCTTCCGCTTGACCGGAGCGGGGTGGTCGGATTCCAGGATGCGGAGAATGATCTGAAGCCAGAGGGCGTCGTCGGGGTTCTCCCACTCCCCTTCGGCCAGGGCGCGGGCTTCGGCGAGGCTGAACTCCTTCGGCCTGGCGCGAAAGCCGAATCCCGCCCAGGCCAGCACGAAGGCGATGGCGAGGATGAACCAGAGGAAGCCGGTGATGCCGGAGCCCGGACCCTGTCCCGGAGCGGGGGTGCGGAGTACGCCGAGCACCGCGAAGATGAGGGCCGCGATCCAGAGGAGGTTCAAGGCGGGGCGCGCCGGGCGAGGTCGGGCCTCATGGCGTTCCATCAGGACCCGCCACATGCGGGCCGAGACCTCCTCGGGACCGAAGCGAAGCTCCATCGGGTTCCCCCTCATGATCCCTGATCGTCTCCGCCCCGCCCGGGTACCTTGCCGCCGGATGACCGCCGAAAGACTCCCGATGAAGGGGCGGGGGACCCTGTTGAATGCGGCGGCCGTCCTGGTCGGCTCGTTGGCGGGTCTCTTTCTCGGCCGTCTGGCTCCTCCAGGGGTCGAGCCGATCGCCCTGGCCGCCATTGGGATCGTGACGCTCTTCATGGGGGTCAAGATGGCGCTGGAGAGCCGCAGCATCCTCATCGTGATGGCCTCGCTGGTGGCCGGCGGGGTGCTGGGGGTGGTCCTCCGCCTGCCGGAAGCGGTCGCCGCCACGGCGGACCTCCTGGCCGGGCTCGTCGGGGGTCGCGACGGCCGCTTTCAGGAGGGATTCATTGCGGCGACGGTGCTCTTCTGCATCGGCCCCATGACCCTTCTGGGGTGCATGCAGGACGGTCTGGAGCGGAAGATCGAGCTCCTGAGCCTCAAGTCGGCCCTCGACCTGGTGGCGGGCTTCTTTCTCGCCGTCAGCCTGGGCCTTGGCGTCGTGTTCTCGGTGCTGTCGGTGCTGGTGCTGCAGGGGACGCAGACCCTGCTCGCCTCGCAGCTCAAGCCCCTCAGCGAGCGGCCGGCCCTGATGCGGGAGACGACGGCGGTCGGCGGCCTGATCCTGATCGCCATCGGAATCAACCTCCTGGGGCTTCGGGAGGAGTCGATCCCATCCGAGGCCTTCCTTCCCAGCCTCGCCCTCGCGCCGCTGCTGGCGTCGGCCTTCCTCCGAGGTCCCGACCACGAAGGGGGGTAAGTTGAAGCCAATGCGGCTTCTGTGGATGGTTCTGCTCAGCCTGGCGACATTGGCGGTCTGGGCTCAGACCCCTCCCGCTCCTCCCCCGGCCGAACCGGTGGACCCGGCACCGGCGGAGATCCGGTCGCCCCGCAAGGCCCTGGAAACCTGGTTCGAAGCGGTCAACGACGGAGACGTCGAGCGGGCGATGCAGGTGATGGACTTCTCGGACATCCCCGCCGTCACCGTCCCGGTCGAAGGGCCCCGCCTCTCGCTCCAGCTGCTGGCGATCCTCAACCGGATCGCCAAGGTTCCGGTCGAGCGGTTCTCCACCCGGGAAGAGGGGGACCCGGTGATCGTCGTGCGGATGCCCAGCAGCGGCGAGCCGATCCGCCTGGTCCGCGGCGAAGATGGAGGCTGGCGGTTCTCGGCCGACACCGTCTCCCGGATTCCGGAGTTCCTGGAAGAGGTCCGGAGCCGCCCGGTTCTCAGCGAGTTTGCCGACCAGGATGAAGGAATTCTGGACCCCTCGGATGCGATCCGGGCGGCGGTCCCGACGGGTCTGCGTCGACCGCTCGGCGCACTGGAGCTCTGGCAATGGTTTGGACTCGCCGTGCTTCTGACGGCGGGGCTGGCGGCCGTTGTGCTGGTTCGGAGCCTGGCACGCGGCCTGCTGCGGCTGATCTTCGCCCAGGGGATCGAGTTCCTCTCCGTCCGGCAACGCCGGAAGGTGGGCCGGGCGCTGGGTTTTCTCGCGGGAGCGGGAGTCATCCGCCTTCTCTTCCCTCTCCTCGGCCTGCCTCCGGTGATCCTGGCGTGGGTTCTCACCTTGGTGAACGGGCTGATCGCCTTGGCGGCGGTGCTGCTCCTCTGGACCGTGTGGGATTCGGCGTGCGAGATCTACAGCCGGCGTCTCGCGGGCAAGAACGACCAGGCCAGCCGCCTGCTCATCCCGATCATCCAGCGGTTCGGCCAGCTGCTCATCGTGCTGGCGGTCGGCTTCTTCCTGGCCGGAGTGTTCGGAATCAACCCGGCCGGTCTGATCACCGGTCTCGGCATCGGCGGCGCGATCCTGGCCCTGGCCGCCAAGGACAGCGTCGAGAACTTCTTCGGGTCGGTGACGGTGCTTTTTGAACGGCCGTTCGTCATCGGCGACTGGGTGAAGATCGGCGACGCGGAAGGGAACGTCGAGGACATCGGGCTCCGTTCCACGCGGATCCGGACCTTCGCCGATTCGCTCCTCGTCCTGCCGAACCGGAACCTCATCTCCCATTCCATTGAGAACTTCGGTCGGCGCAGGAAGCGTCAGCTCAAGCTGAAAATTCCGATCGCCCCGGGGGCGGATTCGGCGGCGATCCAGGCGTTCCTGGCCGACTGCAAGGCCGACATGGAATCCAACTCCAGCATCGTCCACGAAGACAGCCACTTTGTGCTGAACGAGCTGAGCGCTCAAGGCGCCGTCGTCCTGGTCTATGCCTTCCTGAATTCGGCCGACTATCGCGAGGAGCTGGACTCCCGGGAACGGTTTCTGCAGCAGGTGCTGGTCCGGGCTCAGGAGCACGGCCTGACGATCGGTCTCCCGCTCGCCCCGGCTCCCTGAGCCCGCCCGACTGGATTCAGAGGCGGCCGGTCGCCCAGAGGAAGCCCCGACGCATCAGCTCCGTGGCTTCCGGGATGTCGAAGACGGCCCGGTTGTGGCCGAGGGCGTTGTAGAACACCCGGCCCTTGCCGTACATCTTCGTCCACACCTGGGGCATGGCGCAGGGGTTCTCCACATGGGGTCCGTCCACGCCTTCCAGCGGGAATCGGGTGAAGGCCAGGGTCTTGACGCCCGGATCGACGTGCAGATAGTACTGCTCGCTGACGACGGTGAAATCGGCCATGCCACGGGTGATGGGATGGTCGAGTCCGGGAACGATCTCGACCTGGTAGGCCACGCCGTCATTGCCGGGATGGGCGACCCACTGGCCGCCGGTCATGAACTGCCACTCGGTGTTCTGCCGGAAGCTGTCGCACATGCCGCCGTGGCAGCCGGCGAAGGGCATCCCCTCGGCGACGGCTCCGCAGATGGCCGTCGACTGTTCGCCGGTGATGTCGGACATCGTGATGATCGGGATGAAGAGATCGACTTCCATCAGCCGTCCCGGAGCCTCCACGCCGCCCAGCCCGTTCTGGACCTCGACCGTGAAACCTTCGGCCTTCAGGATGTTCTGAAAGTGGGCCGCAACCTTGTCCGGCTCGTGTCCGTCCCATCCGCCCCAGCAGATCAATGCGTTCGGCATAGCAGAGGCAGATTACCCACGGGTTGCGGGCGGGACGGCCGGGGGAGCCCGGGACCTCAGGCCGCACAATGGCAGGGATGTCGGAGGATCGGTTCGAGCGACTGTGGCGGCTGTGGCCCCTCTGGTGCCTGCTCCCGCTGCTGGGATGGTGGCTGACCGGGCTGACCGACCTGGACGAGGGATTCTACGGCGCCGTGGCGGCCGACATGCTGCGTCGCGGCGACTGGATCACGCCCAGCATCAGCGGGGTGCCCTGGTTCGAAAAGCCGATCCTGATCTACTGGTTCGCGATCCCGTTCATCCACCTGTTCGGCGAGGACATCGGTCCGCGACTCCCGGCGGTCCTGGCGACCCTGGCCTCGGCCTGGCTGATCTTCCACTTCGGCCGCGCCTGGTTCGGCGAGCGGGAGGGCCGGATGGGGGCGCTCGTCTTTTCGGGGAGCCTGGTGTCGGTGGCCCTCGGGCGGATGATGCTGACCGACGCCCTGCTGGTCGCCTCGCTCATCGGCTGCTTCGGCCTGTTCTGGGAGTCGCTCCGGCGGAACCGTCCGAACCTGCGGATCGGGGCGGCGGCCTGTCTCGGGTTGGCGGTGCTGGCGAAGGGGCCGGTCGGGGGCCTCTTCTTTCTCCTCATCGCCGGAATCGTGTTCTGGCGGATGCCTTCCTTGCGCCCGGCCTATCGCGGCGGCTGGCTGCTCTCGATTCTGGCCTTCTTCGTGGTCGTCTCCACCTGGTATCTGCCCTGCTGGCTGATCAACCGGGATGAGTTCGTTCAGAAGTTTCTCATCGAACAGAACCTGGGACGGTTCGCGGGCGGCGACTTGGCCCATCGGGTGCCGTGGTTCCTCCATCCGATCTACTTCCCGGTGGTGGCGGCGGTCGGTCTGCTTCCCTGGCTGCCTTCGGCATGGCGCCAGGGCCTCTTTTCGCCGATCGTGGCCGAAGATTCCCAGGCCCTGTCTCGCCGGTTCCTCTGGATCTGGGCCCTGACGATCATGATCTTCTTCACGATCAGCGGGTCGAAGCTTCCCCATTACGGAGCGCCGTTCATTCCGCCGCTGGCGATGCTGGCCGGATTCGTGCTGGTCCGCGACCTCCAGCCGGATCGTCTGATTCGCGGGGCGGTGGCCTGGTCCGTCTTCGTCCTGGTTCTGGCCAACGTCGGGTTCTGGATCGCCTACGACTCCCAGCATGGCCGCGAGCTGCATGGCGTCGCCCGGGAGATGCGCCGGGCCGAAGAGCCGAACCTGGTGCTCTACCGATTCGGGCGGACCGAGCGGAAGGTGGAGATTCAGCTGGAGATGAACGAGACCTCTCGGCCGTCGGTCCATTTCTACCTTCGACGGCCGGCCTTGAAGACCTCCGAACTGGCCGAAATCCGCGACCTGCCTTCCGACTTCCGGCTGATGACTCCGCAGGGAAGGTTCACCACTGAAGATCAAGCCGAGCTGGAACAGGCCGGATGGACCCTGACACAGATGCGTCAGGGTCGGTTCGAAGAGTGGTCGGGGCGAAGGCCTACTTCAGCACCGGCAGGCGGCTGAAGCTCTCGCCCAGGACATCCTTGGAGTCGCCGCCGAGCCAGTCATCCAGAGCGGTGGCGTAGACGGATCGGAAGTCGGTCTTGAACTTGATGTCGCCGTCGTAGAGGTCCTTGAGGTCCGGGTTCGCTCCGTACAGCCCGCCCTTGACCCGCGGGCCGAGGAGGAAGACCGGGGCGGCGGCTCCGTGGTCGGTGCCGGCGGTTCCGTTCTCATAGGTTCGGCGTCCGAATTCGGAGAAGACCATGACCACGACCTTGTCGGCCTTGCCGATGGCGGTCATCTCGTCCAGGAACGTCCGAGAGGCGTCGCTGAGACCCTTGAGGAGCTTGGCGTGGGCGTCGGCCTGTCGGCTGTGGGTGTCGAATCCACCGGCCGAGAAGTAGATCACGCGGGTCTGCGGGGAAGCGGCGACGAGCTGGGCGATCTGCTTGAATCCCCGACCGAAGGGATCGTCGGCATACTCACCCTTCGGTTCGTAGGCCTTGAGCTTCTCCTGGAGGGCGGTGATGCTGGCGAGGGCGGCCAGCGAGGCATCCTGGACGGCGCGGGTGGCGGTCCCGGCGGCGGCGGGAGAGCCCTGCACGTCCCGGAGGAGCTTGGCGGTCTCCGGATTGCCGACCATGTTGTGGATGTCGGCCAGGCTTCCGAAGCAGGGGATGGTCGCCTTCTCTCCCAAAAGCGAGCGGGGCCGTTCGGTGCTGAGGCCGATGGCCGAGACGGGATCCATCGGTCCCTGCTCCAGGGTGATGTCGAAGTGTCGGCCGATCCAGCCGGTGGTGAATCGGTCGTCCGGACTGGCGGTCTGCCAGATGTCCATGCTCCGGAAGTGGCTTCGGTTCCGGTTCGGGTAGCCGACGTTCTGGATGATGGCGAGTTGCTGGCGGTTCCAGAGCTCGTGGAATCCGTTCATCGCAGGGTGGAGGCCGAGGCCGTCCGCCAGGGGGAGGACCGACTCCTTGTCGATCGCCAGGCTCGGCCGCATCTTGTAGTATTCCGGCGAGTAGGTGGGGATGACGGTGTTGAGGCCGTCGTTGCCGCCCGAGAGCTGGATGACGACGAGCACCGCTTCGGGGTCCAGCTTCCCGCCCCGGGTCATTCGGAGCATGTCAGCCTGGGCGACCTTGGCCAGCCACGGCGGAGTCATCAGTCCGACGGAGAGCACTCCCCCCGCCTTCAACAGTTCACGTCGCGTCACATTCATCTTCGAATCCTTCTCCCGGCGTTCAGGCCTTATGATATGCCATAAGGGACGCAGAATGGCGGAGGAAGTTCAGCGCAGTTCCAGACGCGGCCACACAACCTGGTCGACGGTGCTTCTGTGCGTCACCTTCAGCCTCTTCACCCTGGCTGTTTTCGGCCTCGCCCGGGACCGTTCGCCCCAATCCACGCTCCGGGCGTTCCACGTCGGCCTGCTCAGCGGCGACCGGCCTTCGGTGGAGCGGACCATGGCCGGGAACGACGACGGCCCGGAAGACCGCTATTGGCAGACGGTGCTGGTCGGCCGGGTGCTGGAGATCCTCCAGACCTCGGACTCCATCGACCTGGGACGGATGGTGACTCAGGGAAATGACGCCGAGGGAGACGTCATCTACGAGTCGAACTGGACCGGACTCCAGACCCTGACCTTCGTTTTGAAGAGGACTCCGGCGGGCTGGCGGATCGATGCCGCCCGGACCTTGGCCCGCTCTCGGGAATCTTTCTTCTGGTGAGCAGGTTTAATCGAACGATGAGTTTCCGGCGCAGCACACGAGCGGGAAAGATGCACTGGATGGTGGCGGCGGTCCTGGGGGGGATCGTGCTGGTCCTGGGGATCATTCTGCTGGGTGGAGACACGGCCCAAGGTGCGGGCGCTCGGTTCATGGCGGCCCTTGCCAAGCGGGATGTGGCGACCCTCACCGACCTGACCTACATCGAAGGCCGGCCGAAGGAGGACATCCAGAAGCAGTGGGAGTTCGCGACCGACGTGGCCCAGCACTATCGCTTCCGCTACCTGATCCTGGGGCAGATGCAGTCCGACCCGACGACGGCCAGCGTGCGGATGCAGATCTGGCGGAACTACGGCCCCGGCTCGTATGAGGAGAATTTTTCGCTGCCGATGAAGCGGGTGGACGGCCGCTGGATGGTCGATGTGACCAACTGGAGTCGCGGCGCGTTCCCGGCCCTGCCTCGGTGACCTCGGCTTGAAGCGGGTCATCCTCATCGTCCTGGACGGCTGCGGAGTCGGGCCTGCGCCGGATTCGGCGGACTTCGGCGACACCTGGCAGCCGAATACGATCCTCAACGTCTGGAAGCGCCGGGGAGGGCTGGATGCGATCAATCTGGCGACGCTCGGCTTCTGGGACACCGCCGGAATCGAATTCGGCACGGGGGATTTCGGCCGGATCATCCCCGAGGGCATGGGCAAGGATTCGGTGACCGGCCATTGGGAGATGATGGGGGCGGTCGTCGAAACCCCCTTCCCGACCTACCCGAACGGCTTCCCGATCCCCTTGGTCAAGGAGTTCGAACGGCGGATCGGCACCCAGACCCTGGCGAACCGCCCCGCGAGCGGGACCGAGATCATCGCCGATCTGGGCGAACTGCACCAGGAGACCGGTTTTCCGATCCTCTACACCAGCGCGGATTCGGTCTTTCAGATGGCGGCGCATGAGGACGTGGTTCCGGTGGAGACCCTCTATTCCTGGTGCGAGATCGGACGGGAAATCTGCGTCGAGCCGAACAACGTTCAGCGGGTGATCGCGCGGCCCTTCGTCGGCGAGCCGGGTGCCTATCGCCGAACCGAGCGCCGGAAGGACTATCCTCTCCCTGCCCCGCCCAACCTGGTCGATGAGATCGGCGACGTCTACGGCATCGGCGTGGTGCCTGAGCTCTTTGGCGGCCGCGGCTTCCGGCCGATCCGGCGAACGCAGAGCAACGCCGAACATGAGCAGGCGGTCTTTGAAGCCCTTGAGTCCGACGCCCGGTTCATCTTCGCGAACTTCGAAGACTTCGACATGCTCTACGGCCACCGGAGCGATCCCGAGGGGTTCGGGAAGTGCCTGGAGAGGTTCAGCGTGTTCCTCGGGAAGCTCCTGGAGCGTCTCGGCCCGGACGACCTCTTGATCCTGACCGCCGACCACGGCAACGACCCCACGGACGATTCCACCGACCACACCCGCGAACTCCTTCCGCTGGTCCTCTACAACCGAGGGCAGAGGTTCGGGAGGCTCGGCGACCTTCAGGGCCTGAAGGTGGTCGGGGGCTACGTCCGAAACTGGCTGGGCGTCTGAGCCGGCAGGTCAGCCGACCGTCTCGTCCGGCTCGCGACCCAGGGCCTGGTAGTGGGCGAGCCGGCCGGCCCGGTCTCGATCCTGCTCCTTCCTGGCGAGCCGCCCGACCTGCTCGGCGACCGATTTCGGTACCACGATGACTCCATCGCCGTCCGCGACCACCACATCGCCGGGGCAAACCGTGGCCCCGCCGAGGGCGATTGGCCG
>JAKRSE010000287.1 GCA_022402505.1 Fimbriimonadaceae bacterium
CCACGGCAAGTGATCGGACATCTGCCAGGTCCGCCATTTCTCGGCGTAATACTTTCTGGCAGATTCGGGCGACTTGCCGACATGCGACCTGAGGGCCTTCTCGCTGTAGAAGGCAGAATAGTCTTCATCTTCTCGAAAGACCGACTGGAAGAAGTCGAAGACTCCGGCATTGGGCTTGTTCGGCGAGATCTTGATCCGGTCCGTTCGGCTGCGATAGGCGATCTGATCGTAGTATTTGTCCCGGCCAAAGTTGGATGGCTTCTCCTTCAGTTCCGGCGGGATCTTGAAGCCTCCGGATTCCAGAGCGTTCATCGTCTCGTGCCCCTCACCGATGATGTTGAAGTCTCCCAAAACCAGGAAGGCTTCGCCCGATTTGTCCGCCCGTTTCTTCAGGAAGGAGCTGATGCCCGCGATCTCCCTGACCCGCTGAGCCATGCCCTCCGACCCTTCTCCGTAGAGCATGTGGACCGTACACAGGTTGAACTTCAACCATCCGGCCTGGAAGGAGCACAGGAAGGGGCTTCGGGCGAACTGGACTCCGGCCAGCAGGTCGTTCTTGGGCAGCACGATCTCGCCGGCGATGTTCCGAAACCGGATCTTTCGGCGGTCATAGATGAACACCATGCGCTCCAGGTTTCCCGGTCCGCCTTCGGTGACATCGGTCGCGATGTAGTCGTAGCTCGGGCCGAGAATGGACATCATGCGGCCGAATTCCTCCATCCGATCATTCACTTCCTGAACCGCAATGAGATCGAAGCATGATGCGATTTCGGCCAGGTAGTAGAGGGACTCGGGAAGCCGCGGCTGAGGGTTCAGCCGGCTGCCGCCGAAATCACGAACATTCCAGGTCGCGAGCATCAGGTCGTCGGTGATGCTGCGGACGGGGATCTCGGCACGGAGCTGCGCTCGGAGAGCCTGGAGCCGCTCCACCACAAACGGAGTTCGGTCAGGCCCGACGGCCGCGCGGAGCCCGGAATAGAACGGCATGGCCGAATTGTACGACGGCCCGGCCCAGATCGACCCTCGATTCGCGGGCCAAGTACCATCTCCGGCAGACATGCCGAACCGACTTGCTGACGAGGCCTCCCTGTACCTGCGGCAGCACGCCGACAACCCGATCGACTGGCAGCCCTGGGACGACAAGGCCCTGGCGGAGGCGAGGAATCGGAACGTACCCATCTTCCTCTCGGTCGGCTACTCCAGCTGCCACTGGTGCCACGTCATGGCCCACGAATCATTCGAGGATGAGGAGGTGGCGGCCGCCCTCAACCGGAGCTTCGTCAGCATCAAGCTCGACCGAGAAGAACGGCCCGACCTGGACGAGGTCTACATGACCGCCGTGCAGGTGGCGAACGGCCACGGGGGCTGGCCGATGACCCTCTTCCTGACTCCGGACCTGAAGCCCTTCTTTGCGGGGACCTATTTCCCCCGCGTCGGTCGCGGAGGACGGCCGGGATTCCTGCAGCTGGTCCAGTCTCTGGCGACGGCCTGGCGAGAGGAGCGGGAGAAGGTCGTGGAGGCGGCGGAAGAGTTCGGGCGGCACCTGACGCGGATGCTGGGGCGGCAGCTCGCCCCCGCTGAAAGGCTTCCGGAGCTGGACGAGGTCGACAACGTGGTCGAATCGCTGCAGGAGGGGTTCGACTATCAGAACGGCGGATTCGGTGAAGCGCCGAACTTTCCGCCTCATCCGGCCCTGCGGTTTCTGTTGGAGTACGCCTCGCGTCGGCCCGGATCGGCAGAGGATGAGACGGGCGCTGCCCTGGCGGAGGCTGCGGGAGCCATGGCCCTCCGCACCCTGGAGATGATGGCCCTTGGGGGCATCCACGACGTCGTGGGGGGCGGCTTCCATCGGTACAGCACCGACGCAGTCTGGAGGCTGCCGCACTTCGAGAAGATGCTGAGCGACAACGGCCAGCTGCTTTGGTGCTATGCTGCGGCGGCCGAGGGCTGCGAGGACCCGGAACTGGCCGGGCTCTTTCGGGAGACGGCCGATGGGATCGCCCGATGGGTGGAACGGGAGATGACGGGCCCCGACGGCCTCTTCTTCTCGGCATTGGACGCAGACGCCGAGGGAGAAGAGGGGGTCTTTTCCACCTGGACATTGGAAGAGATCGAATCCGCCCTCGGAGATCGGGCTGTCAAGTTCATTCAGGCTCACCAAATGGTGGACGGCGGCAATTTCCAGGACGAAGCGAGCCGCCTCTTTACGGGCCGGAATGTCCTGCACCGCCTGGAGCCGGGAGACTGGTCGGCCGACTACTCCCGACTCTTGGAGGTTCGGCTCCAGCGTCCAGCTCCGGCACGAGACGAGAAGTGCCTGGCCTCCTGGAACGGGCTGATGATCTCCGGATTAATTCGAGCCGGACGAACGGACCTCGCCGTCCGAGCCATTGACGCCTGGATACACCACATGGTGAATGACCTCCCGCCCCACCAAGTGGTGGAAGGACGGGCGATGGGCAGCCCGTTTCTGGACGACGCCGTCTACCTGACCCAGGCGATTCTGGACGCCGCCGCCGCCACGGGCCGCGCCGACCTGCAGGAACAGGCCGACCGGAGCCTCGATGCCCTCCTGGCCGAGTTCGGCGACCACGTTCTGGGCGGACTCCACTTTGTCGGCAAATCCCAGCCGTCGCTCTTCGCACGAACCAAGCCCTTCTTCGACACGGCAGTGCCGAGTCCGATCGGTGGGGTCCTGCGCATGCTGCTGCGGCGGGGAGACCTGGAGCGGAGCCTCATCCACGTCGCCGCCGCTCTCCCCTGGCTGAACCGCCTCCCTCAGTCGATGGAGACCACCGCCGAGGCACTGCTGAGCTGGCCGTTCCACCAAAAGGTGGAAGCCCGAGGCCGGCCGGAACAGCCCGAGGTCAAGGTCACCCTCTTCCCGCCCCAGGCGAAGCCGGACGACAAGGGTTTGGCCCACGTCGCCGTCCTGATCAACATCCCGGAAGGGCTTCACATCCAGACCCATGAGCCGCCGGCGGCATGGCTCCACCCCACCACCGTTCGCGTGGAGGGGCTGCTGGGCGAGGCCGGGTTCCCGGAATCGACGGAGGACCGATACGCCGGGCAGGTCCAGATTCCGCTTCGGCTGAAGGCGCCTTCCGTCACCCAGAGCTTCGAGGTGGTGGTCTCCTTTCAGCCCTGCACGGAAGAGATGTGTTTCGCCCCGCAGGAGGTGCGGCTGACGGGCCGCGTCGTTGTGCCCGAATGACCCATGACCGCCCGGTAACCTTCCGGCTGTGAAGGTCCTCGTTGCCGACAAGTTGGAGCAGAGCGGATTGGACGGCATCCGCGCCCTGGGATGCGAAGTCCTGCTGGAGCCGGACCTGAACGGCCCGACCCTGGAAGCCCGCCTCGCCGAATCGGAGGCGAAGATCCTCATCGTCCGTTCGACCAAGGTGGACCGTGCCGCCATCGAGGCCTCGACTCTTGGCCTGATCATCCGGGCCGGCGCGGGCGTCAACACGATCGACATCGAAGCGGCGAGCGAGTCCGGCGTCCAGGTCGCGAACTGCCCGGGCAAGAACGCGATCGCCGTGGCCGAGCTCGCCTTCGGCCTGATGCTGGCGGTGGACCGCGACATCGCCTTCTGCGACAAGGAGTTCAAAGAGGGGATCTGGAACAAGAAGGCCCACAGCGGCGGCAGAGGACTCTATGGTCGGACGCTGGGCCTGATCGGCCTGGGCAACATCGCTCAGGAGATGATCCCCCGGGCCAAGGCCTTCGGGATGAACATCATCGCCTTCAGCCGCTGGATGACCCCCGAGGTGGCGGCGGCCCTGAACATCGGCCGGGCCGCCAGCCTGACCGAGCTTGCCAAGCAGGCCGAAATTGTCTCGGTCCACGCGGCCCTCAGCCCTCAGACCAAGGGGATGCTGGATGCCGAGTTCTTCGCCGCCCTGCGACCCGGCACGATCTTCATCAACTCCAGCCGAAGCGAAGTGGTGGATGAGCCGGCCCTGATCGAGGTCTTGAAGTCCGGCCGAATCGCCGCGGGATTGGACGTGTTCGACGGCGAGCCCGCCGGAAGCACGGGGACGGTCAGCAGCCCCCTGGCCGAGCTTCCCAATGTCGTCGTGACCCACCACATCGGCGCGAGCACCGAGCAGGCCCAGGAGGCGGTCGCGGCCGAGACGGTCCGCATCGTGAAGGAGTTCATCCTGACGGGCAAGGCGGTGAACACGGTGAATGTGGCGGCCGGCAAGTCGGGAGCGACCCACCTGCTGGTGGTCCGCCACAAGGACCAGGTCGGCGTCTTGGCCGACATCCTCGCCAAGCTCCGGGAAGAGGAGATCAACGTGCAGGAGATGGAGAACGTAGTCCTCCGGGGAAGCCGAAGCGCGATCGCCCAGATCTCGGTGGACAAGCCGATTTCAGCCGGCTCGCTGGATGTGCTCAAGCAGCTGCCGACCGTCTTCGATGCGGTTCTCATGCCGATCGACCAGGTGAAATGAAATGACTGTCCTCTTTGTATGCGTCCACAATGCGGGTCGGAGCCAGGCGGCCGAAGCCCTGTTCCGGCACCATGCTTTGGCGGCCGGGCTCTCGGTCCGATCTGAGTCGGCCGGAACTCTCGGGGGCGGCTCGCTGAACCCGGCGGTGGTCCGGATGCTGGAAGCGAGGGGAGTTTCGACCGCCGACCTGACCCCCAAGCAGCTGACCGTCGAGATGGTCGCGAGAGCCGACCGGATCATCAGCATGGGTTGCGGCGTGGATGCCGAAGCCTGCCCGGCGAAGTTCTGGCTGACCGAGGACTGGGGCCTCGACGATCCCAAGGGCCGGCCGGATGACGAAGTCGCGGCGATCCTGGACCAGGTGGAAGCCCGGGTGCACGACCTCATCAGCCGCATTCAGACCTCTGCCTGAATCCCCGGTTCAAAGGAAGGCTTCGATCGCGTCCATGTCCAGGATGGTGAAGCGGCGCGAGGCGACCGACACCCAGCCGGCCTTCTGCCACTTGCTGATCGTGCGGATCGTGCTCTCAACCGTGGTCCCGGCCATTTCGGCGATGTCTTGGCGGGTCAGAGGGACCTGGATCAGAGAACCCTTGGCCGTCTGGCGTCCGTAGCTCTCCACAAGGATCAGGAGGATGACGGCGACCCGCTCCTCCACCTTGCCCGTGGACATCCGGGCCATCATCTCGTAGGCGCTTCGCAGTCTGGTGGTGGTGCGCCGGACCAGGCTCTCCTTCAGGATGACGTTCTGGTGGTAGACCGGAAGGAAGCCGCGCTTGGGCACCTTCAAGTACCAGGTCGGGCAGATGGCCCGTGCCGTCTGGGGGCATCCCATGCCGTCGATCACCCCCAGCAGACCGAAGACCTGGCCGGGCCCCATCACCTCGGTGGTGACGTCCTGGCCATGCGAAGTGCTGCGGGTCATCTTGACAAAGCCGCACCCGACGACCCCGAAGAAATCGACCGTGGTTCCGTTGAGCCAGATGGTCTCCGCTCGCTCGGCGAAGGCCATGTGGCTGATCCCCGCGACCTCCATCATCTGCTCCTCGCTGAGTGAGTTGAGCAGCGTGCTGGACCTCAGGACGCCGATGTTGGTGGGTCGTTCGGGAAAGTCGGCCATGTCGGGTTCGCCGTCAGGGACCGCCCGCTTCATTCGGTCCTCGTGTAAGTATGCACCGACTCCTGCGCCGTGGGGAGCAGATTCACCCCGAACCAGCAGCCGAGCAGGACAGCGAACCCGGCGACGAGGACGGAGAGGGCCAGCACCGGCTTCAGTTGATGCCGCTGCCGGACGTGGAGATAGGTGAGGTAGGCAGCCCAGGTGAGGAACGCCCAGGTCTCCTTCGGGTCCCACGTCCAATAGTGGCCCCAGGCCTCCTTGGCCCAGAAGGCGCCGAAAAGAAGGCCGCAGGTGAGCAGCGGAAGTCCGACGAGGACGAGGCGATGGGGAGTGTCGGCGTCTTCGGGCTGAACCTCTTCCCGCCGAAGGAGCCGCTTGACCAGCACCCAAGCCGCCATCAGGCTTCCGAGTCCGAGGGCCGAGTAGCTGACCATGTAGACGATGACATGGGGCACGAACCACGGGCTCTGGAGCGCCGGCATCAGGGTCTTGTCCATCGTCTCCGGATGGGCCAGATTGATCCAGGCAAAGAGTGCGCCCATCAGGCAACTGGGCACGGCGAGGGCTCGGGTCTGGAACCGCCAGCCGATGAGGCAGCCGATCACCGGGACGCCGACCGCATACCACCAGCGGGTCTCGCCGAGGGTGCGCAACGGGGGCCGGCCGAGGCTCGCCCAGAGGATCCCCAGGAAGAGGACGCCGCTCAGGATGCCGAGCATCATGAGGACATCGCCGATCCAGGCACGCTTCTTCTGGGTGAGATAGGCGGCGGAGCCGGCGATCCAGCTGCCGAGGGCGAGTTGAGCGAGAAGGGTCACTTGGCTTTGCCTCCGACTCCGTTCCACAGGTGCAGGCAGGCGCCCAGCACCATCAGGGCCATCCCCAGGTAGACGACGGGCAGGCCGTGATCGCGGACCACCTCCAGGGTGCTGTAGGCCGAAGCCTTGCCCGCCTTGTCGTCGTAGCTCAGCTGGTACAGGGTCCAGCCTTCCACCGTGATCGGTTCGTTCACCTTCAGGGTCTTCTTGATCTCCCGGCCCTGGTGGCGGATGGTGATGAGGGAACGGAATTCCTTGGGTTTGGGATCGAGCATCACGAGGGCCAGGCCGTCGCTGATCCGCAGGTGGGACTGGGGCGTGTCGGCTGCGCCGGCGGCGATCCAGCCGGTCTCGCCTGTGCCGTCGGGGAGGGTGACCTTCACCTTGGCGGCCGGCCCGGTGGTCTTCCAGGGAGCGTGCTTCCAGCCTTCGTCCCCCGCATAGACTGCGCCGTCCCGGAACTGCTGGACTTCGACCTTGTCCTCGGCGATCCGGTGGGAGGTTCCCTGACCCAGGAATCCGCCGTAGGGGACGAGATCGAATCCGTCTTCATAGCTGGGATCGAGCCGGGCCAGGGCGGCCTGGGGCGGGAAGAAGTCCATCTGGAACTCTTTCAGCTCCACCTCGAAGGGCAGCTTGATCTCCGACTCGTCTCGGGCGTAGGCGATGGTCATCGGCTGTCCCGGGAAGAGGACCATGATGTGCCGCTCCAGCGTCACGGCGCCGATCGCTCCCCCGGCGATGGAGATCGCCAGGCCCAGATGCGACATCTGGTAGACGATGTTGGAATAGGTGAGGGGCCATATCCGTTTACCGACCGAACCGCAGAGGTTCACCATCATCAGGTCCACCAGCACCAGGAAGGGCCAGCTTCCCCACATGCTCTCGACGCCCATCCGCTGCTGGAACCAGGATTCCGGGACAACGCCGCCGATCAGCGCGAGGATGCCGACGGCGGTGGTGGTGGTGACCGCCATCGGGATGCCCGTGAGCCAGTGGACGATCCGGTTGTGCCGTCCGACCCGGCCCACGACCAGCGAGACCGGAACCGCCAGGGCCATCAGCCAGACGAAGGGGTTGAGGGTGGCGGGCAGCCGGTAGCCTATGGAGGCGTGCATCGCCATGCCGAAGGCGAAGGCGACGGCGCAGACCACGACCGCCTGGGAATAGCCAAGCCGGCCCTGCCAGAAGGCCTCCGAATCGCGGGGGGCAGCCTGCTCTTTGGCCGGTGCAACGGGTCGGCGGGGATGCGACCGAATCATCAGTCTGATCATCGATCCATCGGCGATGCAAAACCATGACCTGCGTCATAGTTGAGGACCCGGCCGCAAGATTTTCTGCGATTCAGCCGAGCCGGTCGCGGACCTTGATGAAGGCGGCGAGGGCGTCGGCCAGGTCCTGTTCGGTGTGGGCGGCCGAGGGCATCGTCCTCAGCCTCGCCTTGCCCAGGGCCACGGTCGGATAGACGATCGCCAGGGCGTAGACCCCTTCCTCGAAGAGCAGCCGCTCCATCTCCTGGGCCTTCGCCTCGTCGCCGACATAGACCGGGGTGATCGGGGTCTCGCTGCCCATCGTGTCGAATCCGGCTTCGGCCAGCATCGCCTTCCACCTCCGGGTGTTCTCCCAGAGCCGATTCATGGGTTCGGGATCGTTCTCCATGATGTCCAGCGAGGCGATGAGGGCGGCGGCGACCATCGGCGGGTGCGCGGTGGAAAAGAGATAGGGACGGCCCCGGTTGATCAGCCACTCCTTGAGCCGCTTCGACCCGGCGATGTATCCGCCGACCACGCCGAGCGCCTTGCTCAGCGTCCCCAGCTGAATGTCCACCCGGCCATAGAGGTCGAAGTGGGAGGCCGTGCCCGCGCCGTTCTTCCCGAGAACTCCGCTGGCGTGGGCGTCATCGACCATCAGGAAGGCGTCGTGCTCTTCGCAGAGATCCACGATCTGGGGCAAAGGGGCGATGTCGCCATCCATGCTGAAGACCCCGTCGGTGATGACCATCTTCTTGGCGAAGCCCTTCTCGCTCGCCCGACGGAGGCAGTCGTCAAGGGCGTCCATGTCCTTGTGGGCGTAGACCCAGCCTTCGCTCTTGCGGTAGGCGGCAGGCGAGAGGCGGACTCCGTCGATGATCGAAGCGTGGTTCAGCTCGTCGCTGATGACGACGTCCTGGTTGGTGAGGACGGCGGGAATGCAGCCGCTGTTGGCCGTGAATCCGCCGGTGAAGACCAGGACGCTCTCAACCCTCTTGAACCTTGCGAGCCGTTCTTCCAGTTCGTCGTGGACGCTCATGGTGCCGCCGATCCATCGGACCGCTCCGGCCCCGACCCCCCAGCGCTCCACCGCTTCGGCCGCCGCCTGCTTCACATTGGGGTGGTTCGCCAGGCCCAGATAGTTGTTGCTGGAGAGGTTGACGACCTCCCGGCCGTTCATCCGGACCCGCCCGCCGGCGGGGGTTTCCAGAATCTTGGGGACCTTGTAGAGATGGCGGTCGTGCAGCTCCTGAATCTGATCGCCCAGCCAGGATTCCAGCGTCTGGTTCATGGCTGGAATTCTGGCAGGTTCGGCCGGAGCCCTACTCCACCCCGGCCATCTGCTCGTAGACCCGCCACCGCTTCTTGACCGCGAGGGCGGCCATCTCCATCAGTTCATCAGCCTGGGAGGGGTTGGTGTGGTGCAGCAGCCGGTAGCGGAGCTCTCGGTCGGCGTAGTCGCGGAATCCGATGGTCGGCCGGGCCGAGTCGAGCAGAAAGGCAGCGCGGCCCTGCTCCCGGAGAACGGGGTTGAACCGCATCAGGGGCCAGTAGCCGCTCGCCACCGCCCTCTGCTGCTGGTCCAGGCTTTCGACCATGTCGATGCCGTGGGCGATGCATGGGCTGTAGGCGATGACCAGCGAGGTGCCGGGATAGGCTTCGGCTTCGCGGAGCGCCTGGAGCGTCTGCTGCGGGTCGGCCCCAAGGGCGATCCGGGCAACATAGACGTTGCCGTAGCTGACCGCCTGCAGGGCGAGGTCCTTCTTGTTCACCTGCTTGCCCGCGTGGGCGAACCGGGCCACGGCTCCCAGCGGGGTCGATTTGCTCGCCTGGCCGCCGGTGTTGCTGTAGACCTCGGTGTCAAGCACAAGGATGTTCACATCCCGTCCGCCGGCGAGGACATGGTCCAGCCCGCCGCTGCCGATGTCGTAGGCCCAGCCGTCGCCGCCGACGATCCAGACGCTCCGCCGGGTCAGATGGTCGGCGATGGAGAGGAGCCGCCGAGCGTCCGGACGGTCCATCACCTGGAGGCGGCTGACCAGCCGGGCGACCCGCTCGCGCTGCCGCCTGATGTCGCTCTCCAAGGCCTGCGGCGCGGCGAGGATCTCTTCCACCAGCTCGGCGCCGAGAGAATCCTTGAGGTCGACGAGGAGAGCCTGGGCTTCGGTCAGGTGCCTGTCTGCCGCCAGACGCATTCCGAGCCCGAACTCGGCATTGTCTTCGAACAGGGAGTTCGCCCAGGCCGGCCCGCGACCCTCGTGGTTCTTGGACCAGGGCGTCGTCGGCAGATTCCCGCCGAAAATGGAAGAGCAGCCCGTGGCGTTGGCGACCAGCATCCGATCACCGAAGAGCTGGCTGACGAGGCGGAGGTAGGGGGTCTCGCCGCAGCCGGCACAGGCTCCGCTGAACTCGAAGGTCGGCTCCAGGAACTGGGCTCCCCGGACGGTGGAGAAATCGACGGAGGCCCGGTCGTTCACCGGCAGCGAGTCGAAGAAGGCCTGAGAGCCCTGGCAGGCGGCCAGGCCCGGCTCCTTCTCGGCCATGTTGAGGGCTCGGGTGCCGTCCTCGTTTCGGACCGGGCAGGTCTGGACGCAGAGCCCGCAGCCGGTGCAGTCCTCGCCGAAGATCTGGAGAAGGAACCGGGTCTCGGGAAAGCCCCGCGCGTCGATCGGGGCGCTCCGAACCCCTTCGGGGGCCCGTCCCAGGTGCGACTGGTGGAACAGCTTGGGCCGCACCGCCGCGTGCGGGCAGACAAAGGTGCATCGGCCGCATTGAATGCAGCTCGCCTCGTCCCAGATCGGAATCTCTTCGGCGATGTTTCGCTTCTCCCAGCGGCTGGTGCCGCTCGGAAAGACCCCATCGGGCGGCAGGGCGGAGACGGGGAGTGAGTCGCCTTCGCCGGCGATCATCGCCCCCAGGAGCCGTTGAAGCTCGGTCGGCGCACCTGGGGCCAGGGGAAGGATCATCGGCTCGCCCTTCTGCGAATCCCGCTCGGGGATCGCCACCTCAGCCAGGGCCGCGAGGGTGGCGTCGATCGCTTCGTGGTTTTTGGCCACGACTTCCGCGCCCTTGCGGGCATAGGTCTTGGCGGCGAAGGCCTTGATCCGCTCCACCGCCTGCTCGCGAGGAAGCACCCCGGAGATCGCGAAGAAGCAGGTCAGCATGACCATGTTCGTCCGGCCGGCAAGCCTGGCCTCCCGAGCGACCCGGTGCGCGTCGATGACGAAGAGCCGCAGACCCTTGCGCCGGATCTGATCCCGCACCGTCTGCGGCAGCCGCGACCAGGTGGCCTCCGGTCCGTGGGGAGAGCTGAGGAGCACGACCCCGCCCGGGGCTGCGACCGAGAGCACGTCCATCTTCTGGACGAATCCGAACTGATGAACCCCGACGAACTGGGCCTGCTTGATCAGGTAGGGCGCCTCGATCGGCTTCGGCCCGAACCGGACATGGGAGACGGTGGTCGAGCCCGACTTCTTCGAGTCGTAGACGAAGTAGCCTTGGGCGAAGATCTCCGGCGACTCGCCCAGGATCTTGATCGTGTTCTTGTTCGCGCCGACAGTGCCGTCCGCACCGAGGCCATAGAATACGGCGCGAAAGACGTCCGGATGCTCCGTCTCTTCCGGCCCGACCGTCAGGCTGAGCCGCGAAACATCGTCGTCGATTCCGACCGTGAACCGGGGCATCGGCTCGGGCCGGTCCAACTCCCGAAACACGGCCTGGACCATGGCCGGGGTGAACTCCTTGCTGCTCAGGCCATAGCGGCCGCCGATCACCAGAGGCATCGGTCGTCCGGATTGGGCGAGAGCGAGGACGAGATCGGCAAAGAGCGGTTCGCCCAGCGCGCCGGGCTCCTTGGTGCGGTCCAAAACGGCGACGCGGCGGACCGAGAGAGGAATCGCCTGCAGAAGCGCGGCCGCATCAAAGGGTCGATAGAGCCGGACCTGGATCATCCCCACCCGGCCGCCCGCCTGGTTC
>JAKRSE010000288.1 GCA_022402505.1 Fimbriimonadaceae bacterium
GAGGCAATAGGATGGCATGCGCTGAAGGCTTTGACTGCTGATAACTCTTTGGGAATCTCCTGTGATCCTCCAAGAGGGGTGACTTATACTCTGCCCCCTTGAGAATCCTTTGGTTCGCAAGTCCATTTGTCAAAAAGGAGGAAAAGTAGTCCGATTTGTACAGGCTGACCTGTTCCGTATTCAGCGTGATTGAGGAAGCTAGCGTGACCTTCGTTTCGTTGAACATCAGCTTGTCACGTTCTCTCAGCTTCTCGGAGAGAACGCGGCTTAGGTCGAATCCGTTCTCCCTCAGGTAGCGCTTGAGTTTTTCCTTCTTCTCAGGTTTTGCATCTACTTTTATTTTGAATGCTTTGTCTGACAGAAGTTCATTGACTTCGCTTGAAAACAGGATTGAGGACTCTTTGATTAGGGCGTTAGATAAGATCCTGTAGTGCGACTGTGATTCCTTGTTAGAGACGGTCATCCCTTGTAACGTGTCCTCAAAGCCTCTATCCGTGGTGATCTCAAGCCTATCTGAGAATCCGTAATCATAGAAGAAAATGAGAACTGATGCGATAGTCAGCAAAGTACTGATGAAAAGCAACGCGCTGTTTGAATTCTCTTGGGTTGGCAAGCCTAAGAGACTCCAGGCCAACAGTATCGAAGAACTAACGAGGACTAGACCCTTTGCTGGCTGAAGCTGGCTGTACTTGTAGAGCAGGCATTGAAGCTGACCTTGCAGTCTCCTGAGCCTGAAGAAGGCAAATATCGAAAATTGCATTGGCCCCGTGAATACTATACCCCTTGGTGGGCTCTTTGAGAAGAGTCGGCCTCCCCACGATTCGAGAGTGTACCTCCCAAGTGGAAACGCTGGCGAATGACGAAAGGGTGTTGAAATTCAGTGGTGATGCACGCGAGCTTTCTTGGCACTAAGTCGTTGCTAAGTGATGCACATAATCAGTTGAGTGCCTCAGCATGAAACCGTCCCGCATCGCTCCTCGCTCCGCTGCGACTTCACGGCCAAGTATCCTCTCCCGACGTAAACTTTATGGTCGCCGGATCGGCTGGGGGTTGATGCACCTCATCGGGCTTCTCGTCTTGGCTCCGATCACCTGCGGGCTGAGCCTGTACGTCCAAGGCCCTCTGCTGCTCATCGAGACGATCCTCATCCTGATCGGGACGATCAAGGACAAGGACGGCCGCGACCTCGTTTGAGGCGGCTCATCTGCGGGCAGCTGTGAGCTGGAGGACGTAGATCATCCGCTCCTTCCTCTGCATCTGGAACAGCTCGCCCGTCGCCGGGTCGAATGCGATGCCCTGGCCTTCGACCGGGGACTGGATGATCTTGACCGGCTCCAGAACCGATCCCATCCTCGGCAGGCGCATCACATAGATCTCGGGAGCGTGATGGCCGGTGGCGTAGAGCAGGCCGTCCGGCCCCCAGAACCCGCCGGAAGCGGTCATTCCGTCCCAACGGTCCACGAACACCTTGGGGAAGGTGTAGGCGGCCATCCGTCGGAAGGATGAGTCCATCTTCACCAGAACCGAAGATTCGTTGGTGACGCCCGGCTGCCCGCCTCGGCCGTTGTAGTGGCCGAAGCAGACCCACCAATTCCCGTCGCGGCGGTCCATCCACACCAGGGAGCCCGCATCGACTCCGAAGCTCTGCGAGCCGAGGTGCCGCAGGGTCTTCGGGTCGAAAATCTCGATGGAGGAGACCATGGGAACTCCGGGAAAGTTAGAGTGGGAGCAGTAGAGCTTTCCGTCGAGCACGATGCCGCCGTTCATGTGGATCAGCGGACCGCCGGCAGGGCTTTCGAATCGGGCCAGGCGTCGGCCGGTGCGCCGGTCATAGCGGCCGATCACCCGGTTTCCGATGACAAAGACCGAGTCACGATCCACGGCCACCCCCTGCTGAGCCTCGTCGGCCGGAAACTTGCGGAGCACCTTCGGGGCGGGTTCGATCGGGACGCCAGGGTCTGCCGGGGCGGCCGCCTGCGCAAGCAGAACGGCCGCCAGGGTTCCGACGATCAAGGGAAGACGACCCCTGACAGGCCCGGATTCCACATCTCCACCGAGCCGCTTCCGCAGTTGAAGCCGCCCAGGTTGGGCACGCAGACTTCGTTCCAGACCACGGGGTTGATCAGCTCCATCTCATCGTTCGTCTCCCGAGTCCAGGTCGCTCCCGGGCGCATGCCCTTCACATGGCCGTCCAGAAAGAGGAAGTTCGACTGGGTCTTGCCGCTGTAGAACCCGACCGGAAAGCCGATGGTGAAGGGAGGCCGATTGCTCGCACCGGCTGAGCGGCGATGCCAGGGGGAGCCGTTGCGGTTCGTCCGCCCGTCGGGCCGCTGACTGCCGATGTAGAGCAGGATCAGCTGGCTGACATTCTCCACCTGAGTGTTGGAGACTCCGGTCGCGTAGCCGATCGGCTGCTGGGGAGTGGTCGGAAGAACATTCGTGACGTAGGTTCCCGGGAAGCTCTGCCGAAGGAAGTCGTTCATGATGTAGCTCCGCACCTCGTCGGCCCACGGCGGGAGATTGGCAAGGTTCCGGGTCGAGTTGCCCGCCAAGGGCGAGGAGAACATGTTGCCCTTCGCGCTGCCCAGGCTCTTGCTCTTGACATAGGGCCAGATGCCTCCACCGGACCCGTCAGCATTCGTCTGGATCCAGCCGTTGGCGACCGGCCCGTTTGGCGGATCGATCAGGCGCGTACCGCCGCCGGGGGTGGGGAAGGTGTCGTCGTAGTCGGCCGCGTAGAGCATGAACGCGGTGCCGAGCTGTTTGAGATTGCTCTGACAGCTCGCCTTGTACGCGGCCTCCTTGGCCTGGGCGAAGACCGGGAAGAGGATGGCGGCAAGGATGGCGATGATCGCAATGACGACCAGGAGTTCTATGAGGGTGAAGGCGCGCTTCATGGAGGCCCCGTTGGGATGGGATGAAGTTTCTTCTGCAGCGGCTCGGGTTAACGGTGCCTTGACGAAAGCATCTTCGACGCTTAACAGTTCGATCGGGCGAAGGGGGATGCGAGCATGGACGCACGGGGGCGAGGACTCAGTTGGACCTGAAGGCGGCCTATTCTGATCGCAATGTGGCTGCATCGGGACTGCGCCTACCGTCAGAGCATGCAGCCATGGACGAAGCGCAGTTTTGGCGGATCATCGAAGGGGCCGGGTGCGAGCCGGAGCGGGTGAAGGAGGCGCTGGACGGGCTGGAACCGGACCAGATCGACGCCTGGGACCGCATCTACTGGGAGAAGCACAACGCCCTCCACCGTTGGGATGTCTGGGGAGCGGCCTTCGTCATCAACGGCGGCTGCGGGGACGACTCGTTCCACTACTTCAAGGCCTGGGTGATCGGCAAGGGGCCGGCCGCATATCAGGCGGCTCTGTCCGACCCTGACTCTCTTGGGGCTTACGTCACCGAAGAGGACCTTGAGAACGGCTGCGACAATGAGCTTCTGAACTACGCCGCGGCGGAAGTTTTTGAGGCCAAGACGGGCGAGGAACTCGAATCCCGCTCGGCCGAGGGGGATGATCCCGCCGGGGAAGCCTGGGAGGAAGACGAGTTGGACGAACTCTTCCCCCGGCTGGCAAAGCGGTTCTTCTGAGAGGCTACAGAGGCCCGCTTCGGCGGCGGACGAGGAGCTCGACTGCTTCGGCCTTGGGCGATGTGTGGCGGAACTCCCTGCGGGTGGAGATCAGCGGCCGAGAAACCTCTCGCCACTGTCCGTCCACCTTCTCGATCAGGCGGTACCGCCCCGGCGCAACCTCGCCGGACCAGACTCCATCCCCGCCTCGGGTCAGCGCGATCGGCTTCGGCCGCCAGCCTGGTCCGAACCGGGGATGCGGGGCCTGGCCGTTCTGAGCGACGTCGTAGATCGCGGCGATCTCGGCGGGGAAGACGTCCAGGACGCCCCGGCTGAACCACCAGACATGCCCTCCGCCTTGAGTCTGTCGGACCGCGCGAACATGGTCGGCCACTTGTTCCCGGGGCTGGTCCGGCCCGTCGCCCACCAGGCGGATTCCGGCGATCAGGTCGGACCGGCGCGCCGTCATGTGTCCGAGCTGGCGGTTCCATTCGGCCTCGAAGGCGGGGAAGTTCATCCGGTACACCTGGGGAACGTATTCATCCCAGGTCGGGTTGTCCGTCCATCGGCTCCAGGAAGGCCAGTCGATCAAGTAGTTTTCCAGCGCCCAGGGGTGCGGCCCCGGGGAGAGCGAAATGATGAAATCCGGCCCGGCCGCGGCTCGGACCTCGCGGACGAACCGCCGGGAGAACTCCTCGACCTTCCGCTGCCGCCACGCCATCCATTCGGGGTCGCGAATGTCCTTTGGCGGGCGGCGGCCGCCGTGCTCCTTGGCAAAGAGGTTCTGGGTGAACTCGTCGTAACCCATCTCCAGCGCGGGCCAGACGATGCGGTCGTCCAGCTGGATGCCGTCCAGATCGTACTTTTCGATCGCCTCCAGGACGATGCCGAGCAGGAGGTTCTGGGCGTCCGGGTGCAGAGGGTTGAGCCAGACGAAGCCGTTCTTGGCCACGTCGCCTCCCTCCTGGTTCAGGCTGATCCAATCGCGGCGGGACCGCAGGGCGTTCTGGGTGCCCGCGTGGGCGGCCATGAAGCCGTATTCGAACCAGGCGATATAGACCATCTCGTTCCGATGGGCCTCGATCAGAGTCTCCTGCAGCAGATCTCGCTGGAGCCTGGGCATGCCGGGCGAGGGGTTGACGTTGAGGGCGACGCCGGTCTCGCGGCGCATCACTTCAGAAGGGAATTCGGTCCAGCCGTCCTTCCAGACCTCGACATAGACGGTGTTGAGCCCCATGCCCCTCAGGGTCCGCATGGTCTCGGCGGTCCGGCTTGGGGAGGCGATGGCCGTGTTCGCGGTCGTCGTCAACCAAGTCCCCCGGACTTCAGGCTGGGCGGTCATGAGGTTGGCGGCGAGGGCGAGGGTGGCAAGCATTTGGTTGGGCAGAGGAGGCTGCGTCACTATCTCACGAGCAAGAGGTTGGAGAGCGGGACTGAGATGATGCGGGGGTCGGAGACCTCGATCCTTCTCTGGGTGATCAACAGGCCGAATGGCGCCTTATTCAGTTTTTCATCCAGGAAGGTTCTCAGTCCAGCCAAGTCAGCGGGCGAGACAGTCCGTCGGTACTTGATCTCGACAGGGATTCGAGAGTCGTTGACATTCATAACGAAGTCGATCTCGGGCTGAAGCTTCTTGCCCGACCCGAAGCTGGGCTTATGCCGAAGGTTGCTGCCAAGAATTTCGGAAAGGAATCCGCCCGTACAACTTTCGGCTAGGAAGCCGGCCAGGGTCTTGACATCCTCGGCAGCCTCCGCAAGGCCTTCAGGAACCAGGGGGACTCTCTCGCCAAGGACGGCGGCACGGAGGGCATGGTCGCTGAGGCAGATCTTCTCTCGGGTTCTCCTCTTCTTCTGCCGAAACTCTTGCGGCTCCACAAGGTGAATGAGGAGCGACTCGTTGAGGAATCTCAGGTAGTTTTCAATCCGCTGATCGCCGATGATGGCCTGGTTGACCGTCTCGAACTCCTTCCGCCAAGAGCCGGGAGAGAAAATCTGGCCCGCGTTGCGGCAGGCGAGTCGGAAGACGTCCTGCAAAAGGTCAGGATCTCGCTTCCGCCCTCGCTCCCCGATTCGAAGGTCATGAGTGATGACCCGGGTGACCACGGTTTCCCTCAACTGCGCACTGACCGTCTGCCAGTCATGCTCTGCAGACTTGTGGGCGAGGGGGTAGGCGCCCCAGTCCGAAAACAGCTTAAAGGCTGCCTCCAAATCGGGTTGCCTCTCGGCGTGGGCGTTGACATCATTCCAGAATTCGGCCTGGTCCCAGTCTCCCAAGCCGTTGGATTCCTGAAACGGAGACACCCCGCTCAGACCCCTGATTTCAGCGATCTCAGACAAGCGAAGAGGTCCGACCTCAAGAGTCTGCATTCGCCCCGCCAGACTGTCACGCCCGAGGCTGATCCGGAGCGCTGAGCTACCGGTCACGAAGACTCTGACTGTTGCCCGGTCGACAAAACTTTTCAGGGTTTCCGACCACTTGGCCAAGTTCTGGACCTCATCGAGGAACACAAGAGCTGGACGTCCTTCATGTGCGGCTTCATTGAAGGACCTCTTCATGATCGCAGATTCGAAGAACTCCAGATGTTTCTCCAGACGAAGGTCTGACTGTTGAACATTGGGCAGGTCCTCAAACTGGAGCCTAAGGATCCGCTCGGGGGGGTAACCATCAATGAGAAGCTGCTTGATGACCTGTTCTTGAAGTGTGGTCTTGCCAATCTGTCTCGCACCCTTAACCACAAGAATCGGGGCAATCGGTACGGGAGCCGTCGCGTGGCGCAACATTCGTTCGTAGGGCCAACGGCGAGATTTGGGCAGAATTCTGCCAGGCTTTCCGGCCCACCATGGATTCAGGTCCTCCATCCGTCTGGGCGGGAACGGGAGCTCGTCTTGAGGATTCCTACGGGGCATCGGGTCTGGGCTCCTCGGGCTCTTCGATCGCCTCGGACTCCTTGAGCCGGGCGAGCTTGTGGTCGAAGACGTCCTTCGCCCGGCCTTCCAGCGGGCAGGCTTCGCCGCGGAGCATGGCGGAGAGGGCGGCCGACTCGGTTCGGCTGAAGCTCACCCCGCTCAAGATGTGCTCCTCGAAGGCTTCGTACGCCATCGGCGCCACGGCCCGAGCGCAGGCCGCCAGGGCCTCAGCATAGACCCGGATCTCGTACTGGGCATGAGAATCCAGGCGCAGCCGGATGAAGCGGAAGAGGTTGTGCAGATCGATCTGCCAGTACCACTCGGTGTAGAGGCTCAGCGGCAGGTTGGCCCGGGCGACTTCGCGGGCGAGGCCGCCCTCGATCATCCCCGTGTAGTGCTCGTAGATCAACGCCTGATCCCGCTGCATCTCCTGGATCATGCCGTCGGCCCCTTCCACGGGCTCGTCGCTCCGGGCCTGCTTGTTGTCCAGGCTCTGCCCCTTCATCTGAGAGGCTTCGGGAACGTAGAACTCGTCCCGCATGATGCTGTAGCGGCCGCTGATCTCGTTCAGCCGCGCCGTCCGATGACGCACCCACTGGCGGGCGACGAAGATCGGCATCTTCGCATGAAACGTCAGCACGACCTGCTCCAGCGGCGAGGTGTGCTCGTTGCGGACCAGGTAGTGGATCAGGCCCCGATCCTGACGATAGCTCTTGGTGCCCGCGCCATAGCTCACCCGCGCTGCCTGGACGATCCTCTGATCCCCGCCAAGGTAATCCACCAGCCGGACGAACCCCTTGTCCAAGCACTTGATCTCCTGGTCGAGCAGGGCTTCGGCTTCCGGAACAACGATGCGGGCCATCGCGTCCATTCTGGCCCAGATGGACCTTCTTTTGGGATTCGTCAAGGAGGTCAAGTCCCGGCTGCTTTTGCGGGCGGGCTGCTCCGTCCTGACTCTTTGCCTCAAATCCATGAAGACGGTTCGGGGCACGGAGTGCAGTCGGAATGGAACTCGGTTCTCAGCTTCTCAGCGACATGGTCGTCCACGCCAAGTACGCCCGGTACCGGGCAGACCTCGGACGCCGCGAGACCTACGAGGAGATCGTGGAGCGGAACCTGGCGTTCCACCTCGAACGATTCCCCCAGATGGAGGCCGAGCTGCGCGAAGCCTACCGCCAGGTCTTCGCCAGGCGAGCCCTCCCCTCCATGCGGAGCATGCAGTTCGCCGGAGACTCGCTGGCCCGCAACCACGCCCGGGCCTACAACTGCTCCTTCCTGAATCTGGATGACGTGGCGGCCTTCTCCGAGACGATGTTCCTGCTCCTCTGCGGATGCGGAGTGGGACTCTCCGTCCAACGCCGCCACGTGGACCGGCTTCCGGCCCTCACTGCCCCGGGACGAGACCTCCCCTGGATCGTCGGCGATTCGGTGGAAGGTTGGGCGGAAGCGGTCGGCGCCCTGATGAGAGCCCACCTGCACGGCCGCCCGAGGCCGATCTTCGACTTTTCCGCCGTCCGACCCGATGGCAGTCCACTGAGCAGCGGAGGCAAGGCTCCCGGACCGCTGCCGCTCAGGCGGGCGCTGGCGGCCGTTGAGGGCCTCCTGGAAGCGCTCCCCCGAGGCTCGCAGCTGAGCCCGATCCAGGTCTACGACATCATGTGCCTGCTCAGCGAATGCGTCTTGAGCGGTGGGATCCGGCGGTCGGCCATGATCTGCCTCTTCGACCGGGACGACGAAGAGATGTGGACTGCCAAGTCGCCCCAGGCCATGACCGAACATCCGGAACGCTGCCTGGCGAACAACTCCGTCGTCCTGCCGCGCGGCCGGGTCGACGCGGAGGAGTTTGCGGTGGTCTGGGAACGGATCTCCGGCGCCGGCACCGGCGAGCCCGGCATCCTCTGGACCGATGACGAAGACTGGGGCTGCAATCCCTGCGGCGAAATCGCGCTTCCGTCCTGCGGCTTCTGCAACCTCGTCGAAGTGAATGTCGGCGACGTGCAGGATCAGGCTGATCTGGAACGCCGGGTCGAGGCGGCGGCGGTGATCGGAACGTTCCAGGCCACTCTCACCGAGTTTCCCTTCCTTCGACCGATCTGGAGAAGGCAGGCCGAGCGTGACCGGCTGATCGGCATCGGGCTGACCGGCATCGCCTCGGGCGCGGTGGACGGGCTGGATCTGGCTCGGGCGGCGCGGGCGGCTCGACGGGCGAACGAGCGGACGGCGGCCCGACTTGGAATCGCCCCCGCCGCCCGACTGACCTGCGTCAAGCCCAGCGGGACGGCGAGCCTGGTGCTCGGCTGTTCATCGGGAATCCATCCCTGGCACGACCGCTTCTATCTCCGCAGGATGCGTCTTGGAGTCCAAGAGCCCCTGGCCGTCCATCTGGCCCTGCGGCATCCCGAACTGATTGAGCCCAGCGAGTCGCGTCCGGGCCGGGAGGTGGTGGTGACGATTCCGGTGGCGGCTCCACAAGGGGCGGCGACTCGGCATGAACCCGCCCGGGACCTGCTCCAGCGGGTCCGGAAGGTGATGCAGGAATGGGTTCTGCCCGGTCATGCCCGCGGGGCGAACACGAACAACATCAGCTGCACGGTCACGGTCCGCGAGGGCGAGTGGCAGGATGTGGGCGCGTGGGTCTGGCGGAACCGGAACCTGGCCGGAGGACTCACCTTCTTTCCCTGGTACGAGGGGGTCTACGCGCAGCCGCCGTTTGAGTCTGTCTCCGAAGAGGAGTTTGTCCGCCGTTCCGCCGCCCTCACCCGATGGGACCCCGCCGACGTGATGGAGTCGGCCGACGGTACTGTCCTGGAATCCCAGACCGCCTGCGCCGGCGGCTCATGCGAGGTCGTCACTCTCTGACCGCCTCTCATCGTTCGCCCAACTCCGACCTTTTGACTCACGATCCAAGGTTCATGAATGCTGAGTCAAAGGCGATGAGGCGATTCCACATTTTTTTGTCTTGATTTCGGTCGAATCTTCGGAGAATCTGGACTCTCTGGTTGCGGGCGACGTAAAATGCCTCATCGGCAAGGCGCACAGGCGCGCTGAAAATATCGCCGAAGGCAAACCTGCCATGAACCGTCTGTCTCATTCTTCCAAGAGCGGCTTTACGCTGATCGAACTGCTTGTTGTCATCGCCATCATCGCCATCCTCGCGGCGATCCTGTTCCCGGTCTTCGCTCAGGCCAAGGCTTCGGCCAAGCGGGTCTCCGCCCTCAGCAACACCAAGCAGATCGGCACGGCCATCCACATCTATGCCTCGGACCACGACGACATGTTCGTCCCGGGAACGATTCAGTCCGGCACCGCCTTCCGGTTCAGCTACTTCGAGTTCCTGCTGGAGCCGTACATCAAGAACCGCCAGATCTGGCAGGACCCGGCCGCGCAGCATTCCGGGGCGAACCAGCGGTCGATCGGCCTGAGCGGCAAGGCCTCCGTGGACGTCGGCTCCCTCTGGCCGAACAACCAGGTCTGGTCGCTGACCTCCATCGAGTTTCCGTCGGAATTCATCGTGGCGAGCGGCGTTCAGCCCAGCCCCTACACCGCCGGAGTGGCGGGACTTCGGTTCACAAGTTCGGGATCGGTGTTTCAGGCGTGCCGCTCAATCGTCAATCCTCTTGCCGGACTCGCGCAGAACAACAACACGCGACCCTACATCCGGCATACAGGCTCGAACAACTATGCTTTCTCCGACTCCTCGGCCCGGAATCTCCGGCCGCAACAGACGCTCCTCCCGAACAACCTGTGGCATCCGCTGCGACCGTCGGGGGCTGAGCAGTTGAGCAACCCCCAGAACCAGGCGGGACTCCCGATCAGCCCGGTCACGCCGCTGCCCCTCTCCGGAACGACCAACTGCAACTCGTTCGTCTGGTGGGGAGGACGCTGACTTGCTCGCCCTCGCCGCAACGCTGCTCCTCGCCCAGATGCCTGGGCCGATCGAAGTCCCGCTGAACCGACAGGTCACCGGGCTGGACTTCGCCGGGACCCGTGAGGCCAACCAGATGTACATGCCCGGTTCGATCCGGCTCTCCCAGGACCGCCCGGCCCATGCGACCAAGACGCCGGCTCCCTGGGGGAACCTCCTGTTCGGCTCCTTCGTGGTCGGGAACGGGGCGGACTCGGAGTTCTTCCTGGCCCTCCAGGTGAACGGCGAGGACTCGCGGCTGTTCATCGACGCCAACCAGAACGGGGACTTCACGGACGACCCGGCCGCCTCCTGGACCAAGCTTCCGGCCCGAGCCGAAGGACAGGCTCCCTCATGGCAGGGAACCAACGTCGTCAACGGCTCCTATGTCGCCGGCGACCGGTCCTTCCGCTCCCCCTACGGCCTGAACTTCTTCTGGTCGCCGGGGCGGACGCAGATCGGGTTCTACCGGGCGACGGTTCTCACGGCCGACATCCAGATCAACGGCAGCACGGTGTCGATCCGGGTGATGGAGGACGGCAATGACGGGGTCTTCAACCGAAGGTTCGACCTGAGCGAAGACCACGCCGGCCTTCGGCCCGTGCAGATCGTCATGAACGGGTCCCGAAAGGACGCGAGGGGGACGTTCGACTTCAATGGAGTCAACTATCTGGCCGACCTCGCTCCGGATGGAAGCCGGCTGGTCCTGACCCCGACGTTCCGAGTCGTTCGGTCGCAGGCGCCGCCGCCCACTCCGCCCAGGCCGCTGCTGGCTCCCGGGACTCCGGCGCCGGACTTCGTGGCCCACGCGCCGAACGGCGACCCCATGAAGCTGAGCGACCACCTGGGCAAGATCGTCGTGCTGAAGTTCTGGGCCACCTGGTGCGGACCCTGCATCGCCTCCATGCCGCACTTCCAGGATGTCTACAACCAGACCAAGGACCAGGATGTCAGGATCCTGGCGGTCTGCGTCTCCGACGACCGTGAGGCCTTCGACCGCTGGGTCCCGGCGAACCGGGCGAGGTTCACCTTCCCGGTTTACTTCGATCCGGCGGGCCGGAACCGCCAGCAGGCGATCAGCAGCGCGCTCTACAACGTCTCCGGAATTCCGGCCGTGTACATCATCGGCCGGGACGGCAAGGTGGTGGAGTCGGTGATCGGCTACAGCGAAGGCGACAAGCGGGTC
>JAKRSE010000289.1 GCA_022402505.1 Fimbriimonadaceae bacterium
AGCAGGACGGCCAGGGCCAGCACATAGGGGAGGGCGGCGAAGATCTGGTAGGGCACGGCCTGGTTCACCGACTGCAGCCAGAACTGAACCTGCTCGGCCAGCCCCACCAGAAGGGATGCGAGCACCACTCCCAGGGGGTTCCAGCGTCCGAAGGTCACCATGGCGATGGCCACGAACCCGCGACCGGCGATGGTGTTCTCGGCGAAGCTCCCCGTGATTCCCAGAGTGTAGTAGCTCCCGGCCAGGCCGGCGAAGGCGGCAGCGATGAGGGCGGCCCCCCAGCGGAGGCGCGGCACGGAGAATCCGGCGGCCTGAAGGGCTTCCGGCTTCTCGCCCGCCGCCCTCATGCCCAGTCCCCACCGGCTCCGCGCCAGGAGCCAGGCCGCGGCCAGGGCGGCGATGGGAATGAAGAGCAGGAACGGGTCCCAGCCTCCGGGGAGCGAAGGCAGGCGCGGGACCGAGATGAGCCGGCCGCTTCCGCCATACAGGGCTCGAAAGAGCGTGCCGGTCAGGCCCAGGGCGAAGAGGTTGACCGCCGTCCCGACCACCACCTGGTCCAGCATCAGGCGAAGCGTGAAGAGGGCCTGCAGCAGTCCGATCAACACCGCCGCCGCCACTCCGGCGGCCAGTCCCGCCCAGGGCGAGCCCGTGGTCGCCGAGACCTGCATCGACGCGAAGGCTGCCGTCAGCATCATGCCTTCCAGCCCGATGTTCAGCAGGCCGGCCCGCTGTCCCAGGCTCTCGCCGATCCCCGCCAGAGCCACCGGGGCGCTGAAGCGGAGCACCGCCAAGCCCGCTTCAATCAAGGGCCGGCCTCCGGGCGAGCTCGCGTCGCTTCTGCCACTCGAACAGAGCCATGAATCCGAGGACGCCGGCTGCCTGAATCACATAGACCAGGGTGTTGCCGATCGGGGCGCTCCGGGCGAGGACTTCGCAGCCGGCCACCAGCGCGCCGAAGTAGAGCCCGGCGAAGACGACGCCCATCGGAGCCAGGCCGCCGAGCAGGGCCACCGGGATCGCCAGGAAGCCCCAGCCTTCGGCGAAACCCATGCCGATCTGCCGGGTCATCGCCAGGTGGCTGACCGCGCCCGCCAGGCCGCAGAGCATGCCCGACCAGAGCATCGCCTTCATCTGAGTCGCCTCGGCCGGAATCCGAACGGCCCGGGCGGCCCGGGCGTTTTCCCCGACGAGCCGGAGTCGGAACCCGCCCCACGCGCCGAACAGCCAGACCTGCAGCGCGATCCCGGCGGCGAGGGCGATCAGGAATCCGGCATGAAGGTCGATCCGCGGGTCGGCCCGCCAGAGAGCCAGGTCGGCGGGGATGCGGTCGGAGAGCGGGCGGCGTCCGGTGGACTCCTGAAGCGGGCCTGAGACGAGATACGTGAGCAGGTTCAGGGCGATGAAGTTCAACAGAATCGTGCTGATGACGACCTGGACGCCCCGCTTCGCCTGGAGCCATGCGGCGGCGGCGGCCGTCAGCCCGCCGAGGGCCGCGCCGCAGAGGAGGGCCGCCGGCTGGAAGATGAATGCCGGCAGTGCGCCGGCCAGCTTGAAGAACGCCGCGCTGCCGATCCCACCCATGACGTACTGGCCTTCGCCGCCGATGTTGTAGACCGCCGCCCGCCAGGCGAGCGTCAGCCCCAGGCCGCAGAGGATGAGCGGCGTCGAGCGGGCCAGGGTCCGACCCCAGGCCGCCGGACTGCCGAAGGCTCCGCTCAGGATCGTGGGCAGCGCCGTCGCCGGATTCAGGCCGAAGACGGCCAGGGTGAGGACGAGGATGACGAGAAGACCGAAGAAGACCAGCAGCCCCGATCCGGCGGACCGCATCCACTGAGGCCGGACGGCGGTCATGTTCGGCCTCCCGTCAGCCCGGCTGCATCCGCCTGAGTCAGCCGGCCGGAGGACATGAACCAGCTGCGATCCGCGAGCTGCGCCAGCTCGTCCAGGTCGGCCGAAAAGAGGACGACAGCCGCCCCGTCTGCGGCCGCCGACTGAAGGCTCTCTCGGACGAACGATGCCGCCTTCAGGTCGAGCCCTCTGGTGGGGTTCACGGCGATGATCAGCCGCGGCCCGGCGCTGAGGGTCCGGGCGACGACCACCTTCTGCTGGTTGCCGCCGCTGAGGCTGCGCACCGGGTCATCCAGACTCCCCAGGCGGATTCCAAAACGCTCGACAAGCCCCTGAGCCCAGCCCTGCACCCTTCCACGACGGACCGAGCCGGTCTGGGGGATTTTGGTCGAAATGAGCATGTTTTCCCAGATGGACATGTCCAGAGCGAGCCCGTCCACCTGGCGGTCTTGGGGGATGTAGGCGGGCTCGTCGGCCCCGATCCGCTCTCCGGAGGACAGAGGGCGGACCAGCGCGAGGGCCTCGGCCAGCTCGATCTGGCCGTTCCCGTCCACTCCGCCGATCCCCACGATCTCGCCGGCGCGGACGGTCATCGAGACCCCTCGCACCGCCGTTTCTCCCCGGTCGCCCTTCACTTCGGCGTTCCTGAGTTCCAGGACGGTCTCGCCCAGCGGCCGCTCCGAAGGAGTCCAGATGTCGGGCAGGTCGCCGACCATCATCCGGGCGACCTGGTCTTCGGTCACCTCTCCGATCCGGCCTTCTCCGCTGAGCCGGCCCCGACGCAGGACGGTCACCCGGTCGGCGACGGCAAAGACCTCGCTGAGCTTGTGGGCGATCAGGACGACGGCGCGGCCCTGTTCCCGGAGCGACTTCAAGACCCGGATCAGGTCCAGGACTTCGTCCGGGGCGAGGACGGCAGTCGGCTCGTCCAGAATGATGATCCGCGCATCGGTCGCCAGCGCCTTTGTGATTTCGATGCGTTGCTGGACCCCGACGGGGAGGCTCCCGGTCGGCGCGGAGGGGTCGAAGCTCCAGCCCACCTTGGCGGCTGCCTCTCGAGCATTTTCCACCACACCCGCGAGGTCCAGAACGCCTCCGAGGGTCCCCAGCGAATCGAGGGCCAGGTTTTCGGCCACCGTGAATGCAGGAACCAGCTGGAAGTGCTGATGGACCAGGGCCAGCCCAGCCCGCCTCATGGCTCCAGGATCGCCCCAGGCCGCCGGCTCTCCGCCGATGGCCAGCGTCCCCGAATCGGGCACCAGGTGTCCGGCGAGGAGGCCCATGAGCGTCGACTTTCCGGCGCCGTTTTCACCGAGGACCGCATGCACTTCGCCCTCGCGAATCTCGACCGAGACCCCCTCCAAAGCGGTCACCGGGCCGAATCGTTTGACGATGCCCTCCGCCCGGAGGGCCGGCGGGCCGATCAGGCCCGCCTCCCAGCAGGTTCAGAACTCATCTTTGGGCACTTCGAGCGTGCCGGCCTCGATTTCGGCGATCAGGGCCTCGGCCTTCGCCTTCGCATCCGGCGTAATCCGGTCGGCCAGGGCCTCGTTCCAGACCATCTTGATCGCGCCGTCCTTCATGCCAAAGAGGCTCACTTCACCCTTGTAGGAACCCTCCTGAACGCGCTTCGCCAGGGAGAGGAACGCGGGCTTCGCTTCGATGATCGCGCTGCCGACCACCGAGCCGCTGGCGTTGTCGTTCTGGTTCAGGTTCGCCCCGAAGGCCGAGACACCCTTCTCCTTGGCCGCGTCGAAGACTCCCTGAGCGGCGGCGTTTGCCTGGTGAATCAGGAAGTCCGCACCCTGGCCGATCGCGGTCAGGGCCGCCTGCTTGGCCTTGGCCACGTCCTGGCCGTCGCCGGTGAAGACTTCGATGACCTCGACGCCCGGTCGGGCGGCTTCGGCTCCGGCCTTGAAGGCCTTGAAGGTGGACCGGATGCTGGGCACGTCCGGTCCGCCGATCATGGCGAGCTTGCCCGTCTTGCTGGAAAGCGCAGCCGCCGCGCCCGCCACGTAGAAGCCCTGCTCAAGATAGAAGCGGATCACTCCCACGTTGGGGGCGGTCTCGGAGCCGCTGCTGCTGACGAAGAAGGTCTCGGGATAGTCGGCCGCGATCTCGACCGCCGGCTCGTTGTATTCGAAGCCGTGACCGATGATGAGCTTGAACCCGTCCTGGGCGTAGCTCCGCATCGCGTCGGGGATCTTTGCGTCCAGGGCCTCCTGGTTGCTGACCTCGGCTCCCAGGTCGGTTTTGATCGCCTGGAGGCCGTCGTAGGCCATCGCGCTCCAGCCGGCGTCGCTCACCGGTCCGGGCGTCAAAAGAGCCACTTTCATGGAATCGGCCGCGGGCTCGGCAGAACCCGGACCTTCCGCGCTTTGGGGGGCGCAGGATGCAAGAACAAGCGATGCCCCGACCAGGGCGCAGAGAGCGGGAAGACGCATGGACGAACCTCTCTACGGGAGCATGGGCCGGCAGCGTCTCTCGGGGCCCAAGATCATTGGACTTTGCGCCAAAAGACGCAACTTCCCGGGCCATGCGGCCGACCGCCAGGCGTCAAGTATCCTCGCGACATGTCCGACACTGTCGCCGCCGCCCTGGACGCCCTCGCATCGAGGAGCGACGAAATGCTCGAGGTGACCCGCGACCTTCTGCGAATTCCCTCGCTCGAGGCCGACCCTCTCCCCGGCGCACCGTTCGGAGCCGAGAATCGGAAGGCCCTCGATTTCGCCCTCGACTTCTGCCGCTCGCAGGGGCTGGAAACCCGCGACATCGAAGGCTATTGCGGCTGGGCGGAGTTCGGGTCGGGGCCGAAGATGGTCGCCATCCTCGGCCATCTGGACGTGGTCCCGGTCGGCCCGGGCTGGAAGTTCGACCCCTTCGGTGCGGAGATCCAGGACGGCTGGCTCTACGCCCGCGGCGCGAGCGATGACAAGGGCCCGACCGTGGCCGCCCTCTTCGCCGCCCTCGCCCTCCGCCAGGCCAAGCCGGACCTGGGCTGCCGGGTGCGGATCATCTTCGGCTGCAATGAAGAGAGCGGCTTCAAGTGCATCCACCGCTACAACGAGACCGAGGAGGAGCCGACCTTTGGAATCGCCCCCGACGCCGGCTGGCCCCTGATCCACGCCGAAAAGGGGATCGCCGACTTCGTCGTCGGAATGCCCGTCATCGGCGGCGAGCTGGAACTGGTCGCTCTGGAAGGCGGACAGCGGCCGAACATCGTCATCGACTCCTGCTGCGCCTCCGTCCGGGTCGCCGCCTCGGCCCGCGCCCATGTGGAATCCAAGCTCGCCGACTCCTGGGATCGGAACCTCGCCGCCCATTGGGAGGGGGACCTGCTTCAGATTCACGCCACCGGCAAGGCGGCTCACGGCTCCTGGCCCTACGGAGGCGACAACGCCGCCATTCGGGTGATGCGGTTCCTGATGGAGATCGCCCCCCTCAGCGCCCAGGAAGCCTACGAGGCCCTCTTCGAGACGGCCCACATCGCCGGGTTGGGGCTCGGGATCGCCGGGGCCGACGAGCCGAGCGGGCCGCTGAGCGCGAACCTGGGGATCATCCGCACCCGCGAGGGGATGGTCGAGTTGACCATGAACGTCCGCTACCCGGTCACCTGGAAGGGGGACGACCTCCGTCGCCGGTGCGAGGCGCATCTGGCGAAGGTGGACCACGGCCTCACCCTCCTGGATTTCCACGACTCCCCGCCGCTCTACTTCCCGCTGGAGCATCCGCTCGTCCAGGCGGTCTGCGAGGCCTACACGGACGAGACGGGCGAGATCAAGGCGCCGGGAGTCATGGGAGGCGGAACCTATGCCCGCGCCGTCGCCAATTCGGTGGCGATCGGGACCGGGTGGCAGGGCGACGGCCCGGCGCACCAGACGGATGAGCGGATCGGAATCGAGCACCAGCAGCGCGCCGCCCGCATCTACGTCCGAATCCTCGACCGGCTCACCGATCTGGCTGCCGCGATGGATTGAGGCCGGCACTGGTGCTGGACAGAGAGCCTCGGCCTCAGTTGCCGCTATCTACTCAGCTATCTTGGAACTTCGGGGCGGACGAGCAATCCGTAGCGTGGAACAATAGTGGCCTTCGCGATGCGAAGAATGTAGTTCCGTTGTTGTCTTGTTTCCAACCGATGGCCAAGTCGATTAGCCTGGAAGGCAACTTGTCTCCGTTGAGGGCGATGAACACACTTCCGCAAACGGTGCCCCAGTCCTCCGTCGCAAAGTCTGCAGTTGTAAAGCCTCGGCGGACGTCCCCCTCCCAATTGCGTCTGCGCGTAACCTCATGTGTTGCCTCAAGCACGAAAATGAGGACCTCATCGATCTCGAGATGTTCCTCTTGAGCCAGTCCCAGGCCGACCAGTCTTTGGATGAAATCGGATAACGGTAACCAGCCGTCCCAGAAATCAACCGGACCACCCTCATAAGTGAAAAATACTTCGCGGCTGCCAATCACGTTCACCAATGATAGCCTGTTTCCTCAGGTCGAGGTTAGTGGCTGGGTGGAGACATGCTGGTCTGACCGACTACAGCCACTCGCGTGTCTTTCGTTCCTGCCAACGCACCTTTCCGATGCCCCGGGGGGGACTTGCCTGAAGCCCGATGAACATTGAAACCCGATATCTAACAAATCATAACATATTTAGAGCATTTATTGTACTGGTGTACTAGGATGGGTGACTCGACTAAGTTCTCAACCAAACTTGGATGTTTCAGACCCTAAGGAGTCTTGGTCCAGGAGGCCAGGGTTCGGAAGTCGGAGCCGTCCAAGAGCTGGGCGCGGTCGGGCTCCAGTTCGGGCGACCAGACGAGCAGGCCGGCGGAGGTCCATTCGTACTGCGATCCCCACCGCGGGCGGAGCACCGCCCCCGTCCGCAGGTTTCGCAGCACGGGAGCGGTCCCTTCGCGGGTCTCCAGGAAGAAGGGCCAGACGATCCGCCGGACGGTGCCCTCCACCTCGGCCACCAGCCGGCTCTGAAGGCGGATCAGATCGGCCTCGATCACCGAGGTAAGGCCGTTGGCGGAGCGGAACCCGTAGGCGTGCCCGCCGCCCTCGCTGATCCTCACCCCATCGACCGCCGGGCCGAAGGGCGAATAGCTGGTCTCCGTCGTCGAGGGGTTCATCCGAGCCAGGCCCCACTGCCCGTCCCGGCGGCCGATCAACGCCAGAAACCCGCTGTGGAAGTCGAGCCGGTCATCCACGTTCCCCTGGGCGTAGCTGAAGCCGGGGAACCGGCCCAGCAGGCGCGGTTGAACCCGCTCCGAATCCATCGGGAGGGCGACGACCGCCTCCAGCCAGGGCTCGCCGCTTCGCTCTTCCCATCGGAGAAGAAGATAGAGAGTTGTCCCCAGGTACTCGTAGCCGCTCAAGGCCGTGAAGCCCGCCTGCCTCTCGCCCGAGGCGATCTTGCGGCGGGTTTCGGCGATGGCGGCGTTCCCGTGCAGCTTGGTCGTCATCGCCAGGTCGGGGAGCGAGGAGCGGGCGGGGCGGCCGTTCTGGTCGATGATCATGCCGCCCCGCTCGAAGGTCACCTTGCGGCCGGCGAAGGTCAGGGTCAGGCGGTCGGCCGGGTAGATCGAAGGCGGCTCGAACCTCCGGACCGGGACTTCGATCCGCTGCCCGGCCGAAGAGACGACCAGCCGGCCGTTCTCCATGGTCAACCCGGGCCCGGCCTGGGCGGCGGCCATGAGGAGCCATCCCGCAGAAATCATAGGGCAAGGATTGCATAGGATTCCGGCATTCTGCCAGACTGATGTGCAGGTAATGGGCTGATGAGATGCCGGGACTGCCCTCGATTCGATCCAGACGCCCCGGCCTGTCTGGATGGAAAGGTGAACCCGCCCACCTGGGGAATGGCGGTGGACGTGGCCAATGTATATGGCATCCGGGCGCTCTGCCCGTTCAATGACCATCGAGAACGCCTCGTCCGGTCAAGGTCCCGGCAGGCCCCCGGCAGGCAGAAATGTCAACGATTGGAATAACATATAGGACATGGCCGGAGTCAATTCCGAGCTGACTGAGGCCGACAAGAGGGCGTTCCAGTGCTTCCTTGCCGCCTACCGCCGCGTCATGACCGCACTGGGACGCGAGATGGCTCAGCACACCGAGCTGAGCATCGAGCAGTACGACGCCCTGCTCCACCTGGAGTACGCCCCTGACCACCGGCTGCGCCTCAGCGATCTCGCCGACCGGGTCCTCCTCTCCCGCAGCGGGCTCAGCCGATTGATCGACCGCATGGAGGCCAAGGGCTGGGTGCGGCGAGAGGAGTGTGAGGAGGACCGCCGAGGCGCCTTCGCCGTCCTCACCGACGCAGGCCGGGAAGCCCGCGAAGACAGCTGGCCGGTTCTCCAGGCTGCCATGCGCCGACACTTCAAGTCCCAGATCAACGATCCAGCCGAGATCGAGATCTGGGGCCGAGTGAACCGCGACCTCGCCTTCGGGCCGGAAGAGCAGGCTCTCCCTTGGGAGGGAGTCGGCGAGCCGGAATCCGATCCCTGAGCGCCGCCTTCTCCTCATCGCCATGAGCGGAGTCCGGATCGTGAATCCGGAGCTGAGAAGCCTTGGCATGACCCTCCCCGGGTTCATCGAGCGAGGGAAGGTCATCGCCTCGCTGCCGAGTCTGGGACTGCTCACCATCGCCGGAGCCACCCCGCCGCACTGGCAGATCGACTATGTGGAGGTGGATTCGCTGGACTCCGGCGTCTTGGCCGACCTCCTGGCCCGGTCCCCCGATGTGGCGGCGATCAGCTCCCTCTCGGCGCGGGTGGACGACGCCTACCGCCTGGCCCGGGGACTGGGGGAGGCGGGAGTCTTCACGGTTCTGGGAGGCCTCCACGCCTCGGTCCGCCCCGAAGAGGCCGCCGAAGAGGTCGATGCGGTCGTCCGCGGTCAGGGCGAATGGGTCTGGCCGCGGCTTCTGGCCGATTGGGAACGGGGCGAAGCTGAGCGGGTCTACCACGGAATGCAGACTCTGGAACCCCTGGACTCCACCCCGATTCCCCGGTTCGATCTGCTGGACCCCGCCCTCTACAACCGGATTCCCATCCAGACGACCCGGGGATGCCCGCTCGACTGCCGCTTCTGCGGGGCCGGCCGGCTGATCAGCCCCTACAAGCGGAAGTCGATCGGTCGGGTGGAAGCGGAACTCCAGGCCGTCCAGGCGATCTGGCCTCGCCCCTTCGTCGAACTGGCCGACGACAACACCTTCGTCCACAAACCCTGGGCCCGGGAGCTGGCTGCCCTCTTCGCCGACCATCCCGACGTTCGCTGGTTCACCGAATCAGACATCTCCCTGGGCGACGACCCCGAGCTGATCCGGCTTCTGGCCCGGTCCGGGTGCGCCCAGGTGCTCATCGGACTGGAATCCCCCGCCGCCGAGGCCCTGGCCGAAACCGACACCAAATCCTGGAAGCGGAGTCGGCTTGCCGGGGTCAAGGAGCGGATCGACCGGATTCAGGGAGAGGGGATCTCCGTCAATGGGTGCTTCATCTTCGGGTTCGACTCGGACACGGCCGAAACCTTCGACCGGACCTTCGATTTCATCCAGGAACTCGGGCTCACCGAGGTTCAGGTGACCCTCCTGACCCCTTTCCCCGGCACCCGACTCTACGAAGACCTCAGGGCGGAGGGGCGTCTCCATTCCGAGAGATTCTGGGACAAATGTACGCTCTTCGATGTCGTCTATGAACCGAGGAACATGACGGCGGCCGAGCTTGAATCCAGCTTTCGCGACCTGGTGAAGCGGCTCTATTCCGAAGAGCAGTCGGCCGCCCGGTCCGCCGCCCGATCGGCCCTGTACCGACTCCGGCGGCGGGCATGACCGAAGCCGTTCGCGACCTCTGGCGCTTCCTCACCTTCCGGTTCACGGCGGCCGACTATGAGCGGCTCGATCTGCGGCATCTGGGGATCGGCATGCTCATCACCTGGCTGGTGGGGATCGCACGGAACTGGGACCTGCCGAATTCGCCCCTCCACGCAAGCCTCGGCCTCGCCTCGGTCGCCTATGTCCTGATCTTCTCCACGATCCTCTGGGCGTTCACCCTGCCGTTTGCCACGGGAGCCCTTCGTTGGACCAGGGTCCTGACCTTCGTCTGCCTCACCGCCGCCCCCGGCCTCATCTATGGCATCCCGGTCGAGATGATGATGTCCATGGAGGCGGCGCAGACAACGAATCTGGGCTTCCTGGTCATCGTGGCGGCCTGGCGGGTCGCGCTGGCGATCCACTTCCTACGCGTCGGACTCTCGCTCAAGGTCGTCGATACGCTGACCGTGCTCCTCACGCCGATCTGCATGATGATCGTCGGTCTGCTGATCACCGGCCGGGCAGGCCAGGTCCTCAAGGTGATGGGAGGCGTCCGAGACGCCCCGGCGACCCGCTGGGACGTCTCCGACGATTTCCTGTTCCTGCTGGCGGTCCTCTCCATCCCCGGACTCGCGTTCGGAATCCTGGCCTATCTGAGCCTGCTCGCCTTCCGATCCAGGAAATGAAGCCCCGCCCTCAGAGCTTGAGGAGGATCATGCCGTTGGCCCGGCCCGCGTCCATGCGCATCTGCCTGATCGAACCGTCTTCCGCCCGCTCGATCCTCAGCTTCAACCCGGAGAAGGTCAGCTCGTCCCGGCTCTGGAACGCGCCCGCCGCCGTCTCTTCCGAGGGGCTGTTGGAGAGCCTGGCCTTCAGGGTCTCACCCTCTCGAGTGAAGATCAGCTCGACCCCCAGCTCCGGGGCGTTCCAGCGGCCGACGATGGCCTCCAGCTCCTCGCTCGTCGGGGCATAGGGTTCGGCGCGGACCATCGTCATCTTGAGCCACGTTCCGCCGACCTTCTGCTCGAAGTCTGCCTCCTGCCAGCGGCCCGACGCGTCCTTCTTGGTCGCCTTCAGCCGGGCCTCGACAACCTTCAGGAAGGCCTCGCCCTCTCCGGCAGAATAGAGGTCGAGGGTCGGCTGGCCCTGCGGGCTCATCGTCATGCCGCGGTCCTTGCGGTCGAACTTGACCGGAAGCGATACTCCTCCGGGCACCTTGATGACCCAGGCGCCTTCCAGCCCGGCCCGGTCGGCCTCTCGCCAGTCCTGCTCCTTCGGGGCGCCGTCGGCCTTCACCGGAGTCTTGGGCAGGCCGAGGGCGATCCGGGCCACATCCTCGGCGATCGTGGTGCTCAGCAGGGTGCCGTCATTCCCGAACGCCGCCACGGCGATCCCCTGGTCCGGGAAGCGCGAGAACATCGCATTGAAGCCGAGCCAGTTGCCGCCATGCTCCACCTGCTTCACGCCGTCCAAAGTCCCCGGCATCAGGCCGATGCCGTAGGGGATTTCGGTCCCGCTCTTCAGCCGAGTCGGGACGGCGAGGGCATCCAGGAGCCGGGCGCGGCCCTTGCCCAGGCGGTTCCGGTTGAGGTTGGCCTCCCACTTCGCCATGTCCCGGACGGTGGTCAGAAGGGCTCCATCGCCGTCGGTCATGTCCGATTCATCGTGGCGGATCCAGCCGGTCGGCCCCTCCGCGTAGGATTCCGCCCGGCCCCGAATGATGCGGGTCACGTCGTCGCGCAGCTGGGTGGAGTCCATCTTCAGCGGCTGGAAGATCATCGCCTTCATCGCCTCGCCCAGGGACTTGCCCGTGACCTTCTCCACGATCCGCCCGGCCATCCAGTAGCCGGTGTTGGAGTAGTTGTAGCCCTCGCCGACCGGGAAATTGAGGCCCTT
>JAKRSE010000290.1:0-5372 GCA_022402505.1 Fimbriimonadaceae bacterium
GAAGCACCTCTCGCACATGTACCGCTACGCCTGGCGGACCGGCCTGAAGACCACCTACTACCTCCGCACCCAGGCTGCGAGCAACATCGAGAAGGCGACGGTCAGCAAGAAGAAGCAGGTCGCCGTCATCGCCGAGGAGTTCCGCGAGGAAGATCTCGGACGGACCTGCGACATCAACGCCGGTCCGGACTGCGAGGCCTGTCAGTAGGCTCAGGCCCTGGCAGAAGCAGAGAGGGGAGGCCGCGCCCCGCGTCCTCCCCTCTCGGTTTCGATCCAGGCTCTGATCAGCCTTCCATTTCCGCGAGGATCTGTTCCAGTTCTCCCTGATCACCCAGGGCTTCGCGGAGCTGGCGGGCGACGTTTCGGGCTTCCTCGGTCTGCCCGACCCGCTTGGCGGCGAGGCCGTATTGGATGGCGATCGGGATCGATCCGGGCTGAGCCTGGATCGCCTGCCGCATCAGATCGAAGGCCTCGTCATGCCGCTTCTGACCACCCAGGGAGTTCGCCAGCTCGCTGACGGCCGGTTCGCACCCAGGGAAGATGGTGAGGCACTGCTTCGCCGCCTCCTCCGCGGGCAGAAACTCCTCGACCCGGTTGTGGAGGGTCGCGAGGAGAGCCCACAGCTTCCAGTAGTCCTGGAGCCAGTTTCGGAGCGGCTTGAGGTCGGCCAAGGCTCCGGCGACGTCACCATCGTCGGCCTTCTTCTGGGCGGCCTGAATCATCTCCACCCGCTTCGGCTGCTCCAGTTCGATCAGCCAGGCCTGCGCCTGAGCCCGGGTCTGCGGGTCCGAAATCTCGATCACGTCTCGGAGAACCTTCTCCGCCTCGAACGCCCGGTCGCCCTTCATCAGGGTGTCCGCGTACTCCAGCATCAGCGGGACATTCTGCGGCTCGTCTTCCAGGATCTCTTCATAGAAGTCCATCGCCCGGTCGAAGTCGCCGGAGTCGCGAAGCAGCGGGGCGTAGACCCGCTTGACGGCCAAATTGTCGTCCAGGCTGCCCATCGCCTGATCCATGAAGGTCTTCGCCTCTTCCACCTTTCCGGTCTGGAGGAGCACCTGCGCGTAGCGAGCATGACCGGGTCCGGACTGGGGGTGCTTGGCGATGAGACCCTTGAAGAGCGGTTCGATTTCGTGCTCTCGCCCGGTCTGCCCGAGGACGTGGGTCAAAACGTCATAGGGCGTCGGATCGAAGTTCTCGCTGTTCTGCAGCTCGATCGCCTTCTTCAGCGAGCGTTCGGCATTCACCGGCATGTTCTGCTGGAGCTGAACCATGCCGAGCCGGGTCCAGACGGCGGGCTCATCCGGAACCAGTCGGGAGGCCCTTTCCAGCAGGGTCGTCGCCTTGTTGGCATCGCCGAAATCGGCAAAGAAGGATCCGATCTGGAACAGCACGGCCGGGCTCTCCGGGCACTGGGCGGCGGCGACATCGAGGGCTTCGACCGCCATGTCCGGCGTTCCCAGCCGAAGATTGAAGCAGCGGCGGGCGAGTTCGACCAGAGCGAAGGCCACGGTTTCGAAGCCGGGAACCGCCTTCAGAGCGGCCTGACCGGCCTCGTAGCTGCCTTTGGGGGTCCAGTCATACACGACTCGGCCCTGCGAGCGGTCGAGGTACTGAACGGCATCCATCACCCTGAGCCAGTTGGCGACGGCCTCCGAGTCTCCGGTCTGGAACATCGCTTCGACGCTGGTCCGCTCGTCCGGGATCTCGCCTCCGGCGCCGCGGGTCAGCTCCACCATCAGGTCGGCCAGGGCGACGGTCATGGCTCCGGCGACCCAGTCGGCCCGCTTCACTTCCTGCGGCTCCTGATAGTTCCTCTCGAACCGCCGGATCTCCAGGCTGCCTTCCTGGACCGTCCCGGTGAGCAGGCCGTCGAAGATCACGTCCGGCGCTCCCTGCTCGGCGATGTTCTCCAAGAGCTCGGCCTCGTTGTGCCCCTCGGCGGGATTCGTCAGGCGGAACCGGGTGCCGTCCTCGGCCTCCTCCGGCTGCATGTACTGCACGAAACCGATCTCATCCGCTGCGCCCGAGGCTCGGAGAATCTCGCTGAGATAGGAGCCGAGCTGGCGGGCCAGGGCCTGGTCGGCGCCCGGGGCGGCATTGAAGGGCAGGACTGCGATCCGCATCGGCCAAAGTTTGAACCGGTTCCCAGTGCGGCGGGGGTCCGGCGGGCCGTTCGGCCGGCCGGTGTAGAATGTCCGAACCTTGCCCGCAAGGCTCCCGAGGTCATGAAACGCTTTATCGCCTGGCTGCGCGCTCTGTTCAACCGGACCATGGACAAGGTCGAGGATCCAGAAATGATGCTGGATCAGGCCCGCCGCGACATGCAGCAGGCCCTCACCGCGAACCGTGAGAAGGCGGTTCAGGCCATCACCCAGAAGAACCGTCTTCAGACGATGCTGGACGAGGCGACCAAGAAGAGTCTGACCCTGGAGAACCAGGCCTCCATGGCTCTGCGGCAGGGCAACCGCGAGCTCGCCAAGCAGTTCCTGCGGGAGAAGGCGAACAATGACACGGCGATCGCGACCCTCCAGGCCACCCTGGCCCAGGCGGTCGAGACGGTCGAACAGGTGAAGGTCGCGATCAAGCGTCAGGAAGAGGACGTCCGCAAGAAGACGGCCGAAGCCCTGGCGATGAAGACCCAGTGGAAGCAGGCCCAGATTCAGGATTCGATCACGAAGTCTCTGCAGGGGCTGACCTTCGACAACGAGTACGAGGGCTCCTTCGCCGCGGCGCGGGAAAAGATTCAGAACAAGCAGGCCGAAGCGGCCGCCCGGCAGGAAATGTACGGCGGCAGCATCCAGGGCAAGATCATGTCGATGGAAGACCAGGCGATGGACATGGCGGCCGACGAAGAGCTGAAGAAGCTCGAAGAGAAGCTCGGCCTCAGCACCGCCGCTCCCATCCAGGAGACCGCCACCGCCTCCACCGACGTGGACGCCCAGCTGGACGAGCTCGAAAAGCGGCTCCAGCAGGGCCAGGGCCCGGCCTAGTCCTCGGGCGGGAAGGGAGGCCGAGACATGCCCCCCAAGGAATCTGAAGCCCACGTCCAGGAACGCCTGAAGGCGCTTCCGAAGACTCCCGGTTGCTACATCTACCGGGGGCAGAAGGGCGAGGTGCTCTATGTCGGCAAGGCGGTGAACCTGCGGAGCCGGGTGCGGAGCTACTTTCAGGCCGGGGCGCAGCACGGCATCCGCATCGCCAGGCTGGTCCAGAAGGTCTCCGACATCGAATGGATCGTCGTCGACAGCGAGGTCGAGGCGCTCGTCCTTGAATGCAACCTCATCAAGGAGCATCGGCCGCCGTTCAACGTCCGGTTGCGCGACGACAAGAGCTACCCCTACATCGTCGTGACCAAGGAGGCGTTCCCGCGGGTCCTCTTCACGCGCAACCCGAAGAAGGGAAGCGGCCGCACATTCGGACCTTACACCAGCGCCTTCAGCGTGCGCGACACGCTCCAGCTGCTCCACAAGACCTTCCCCCTGATCCCCTGCGGGAAGAGCTGGAGCGGGAAGCGCGAGCAGAGACCCTGCCTCTATCACCACATCGGCCAGTGCATGGCCCCCTGCGCCGGCCTCGCCGACCCAGCCGCATACTCCGAGGTGATCCAGCAGGTCGAACGGTTCCTGCAGGGCAAAGAGGCCGGGGTGATCGAGGACCTGGAGGCGGAGATGGAAGCGGCCGCCGAGGCCATGGAGTTCGAGCGGGCCGCCGTGCTGCGTGACCGGATTCAGGCTCTCCGGAACGTCCTGGAGAAGCAGAAGGTCCTCACCGACGACGGAGGGGACCGCGACGTGGTTGCCGTGGTCAACGACGAGCGGGGAGCGGCGATCCAGATGCTTTACGTCCGGAACGGGCGGCTGGTCGGGCAGCGCAGCTTCATGCTGGACGGCAGCTCGGAGCTGAGTCCCACCGAGTCGGTCCAGGAGTTCGTCAAGCAGTACTACTCCGAAGTCCCCGAGGTGCCGAGGGAGATCCTGCTTCCGGTGGAGATCGAAGAGCGGCGGATCGTGGAACAGTGGCTTCGCGGACGGCGGGGAGCGGCGGTCAGCATCGAGGTGCCGCAGAAGGGGGCCAACATGCGCCTGCTGGACCTCGCCGCGCAGAACGCCGAACAGGCGCTGAAGGCCTATGCGCTGGAGGCGGAGCAGAAAGAGCGGTTCGCCGAGCAGGCGGTCGGCCAGCTGAGCGAAGCCCTCGACCTTCCGACCCCGGCGCTCCGGGTGGAGGGATACGACATCTCGAACATTCAGGGCACGGCGCCCGTCGGCAGCATGGTGGTCACCGAGAACGGCGAGGCCGCCCGCGCCGAGTACCGCCGATTCCGGATCAAGTTCAACCCCGAGAGCCCGAACGACTTCGCGATGATGAACGAAGTCCTGATGCGGCGGTTCCGGCGGCATCTGGACGGCGACGAAAAGTTCGCGCGGCTTCCCGACCTCATCATGATCGACGGGGGCAAAGGGCAGCTTCATGCGGCTCTGAAGGCCCGCGACGACCTCGGGCTGACCGTGCCGATGGTCGGTCTGGCCAAGAAGCAGGAGATCATCTACGTGCCCACCGCCAGGCGGGAGGATGGCGACTATGACTACCGGGAGGTGATCCTGCCGCTTCAGTCGCCCGGGCTGCTCCTCCTTCGCCGGCTCCGAGACGAGGCCCATCGCTTCGCGATCACCTTCCATCGCAAGGTCCGGGACAAGCGGGCGCACGGCTCGGTCCTGGATGAGGTGCCCGGGATCGGGCCGCGCCGGCGTCGGCTTCTGCTGCGCACGTTCGGCAGTGTGGAAGCGATCCGCCGGAGCACTCCCGAAGAGCTGGCCGCGGTCCCCACGATGACCCGGAATCTGGCCGAGCAGATTCTGGAGTTCCTGAGGGTCGAATGAGCCGGATCGGCCTGGCCGGCGTAGGATTCTGAGGACCACCGCAACATGTCGAAGCCGCCCTATGCCGTCCTGGTGAGCCGTCGTTCCCGCCTGGGATCGTCGATTCTCGGGCGGCTGGAATCGGATCACCGAGGTCGGGCCGCCTTCGTCCTCCCCGTGCAGACCGAGGGCCAGATGAAGGCGGGCATCGAATGGGCACGGCAGGAGGGAGTCGAGTCGGTCTGGGTGGCGGGGGGAGACGGCACGATCCGCCGGGCGGCCGGTCTGCTTGCGGGCGGCCCGATGACGTTGGCGGTTCTCCCCATCGGGACCGGCAACGCCCTGGCGCGGGATCTGAATCTGCCGCTGAACCCTTTTGCCGCGGCCGAATTCCACCTTCGCAACCGGCATCGGGAACAGATCGATCTGGGGTTCTGCAACGGCATGCCGTTCGTCAACTCGGTGACGGCGGGGCTGACAACGTCCATCGTCCGCCCCCTGGACCGGGAA
>JAKRSE010000290.1:5382-11456 GCA_022402505.1 Fimbriimonadaceae bacterium
GAAGAGAAGAAGGCCTTCGGGCCGCTCGCCTATCTGCCGGCCGTGCTGCGGGGGCTCTCGGGCGCGGAGGCCGTGGCGCTGACGATCCGGACCGAGCGGGAGGAGCACCGCGGCCGATTTCTTCAGCTGGTCGCCGCCTCGGGCCGAGGCCACGCCGGTCCCTTCCCGGTGACCGAGGCGGCATCCCTGATCGATGGGCGGCTGTCAGTCTATGCCGTCGGGGAGACCGCGGAATCGTCGCTCACCGACTACGTGGCGGGCCTCGTGACCAGGACCCACTGGCTGCTCCCCCACGTCTGGACCGCCGAAGCCGCCCGCGTGGAGATCATCGCCGAGAAGCCGATGTCCTGGGTGGTAGACGGGGATCGAATCACGGCCGAGCGGCTGGATCTCGAGATTCGGGCGGGGGCGCTGAGGGTCTCATCGCCGCCTCTCTGCAAGTGACTTTCGACGGTAGTTGCATGAAAGTTGCATGTAGACTGGCTCCGTCATGCGCCGACAGGCTTTCACCCTGATCGAACTTCTGGTCGTCATCGCCATCATCGCGATCCTCGCGGCGATCCTCTTCCCGGTCTTCGCCCAGGCCAAGGCGGCTGCCAAGAAGACCTCCAACACCTCGAATCTCAAGCAGATCGGGCTCGCCTCGCTGCTGTACGTCAGCGACTACGACGATGTGATGGTGCCGTACCTGGTCCGGGGGGACGGTCCGGCCTCGGGTCTGGGCAGCGGAACCATGTGGTGGCACGGTCGCACGATCCGAGAGGGCGGCCCCTTCGTCCTGAACTACTACCGGAACCAGGGGCTGCTCTACCCCTACATGAAGAATGCCGAGATTCAGGACTGCCCGGTCGGCAGGACGATCGCGACGCCGTTCACGACGTGGCGCGACGGTCAGCTGGTTCCGGCCTACGGAACGAATCAGAACGTCTGGGTTCAGCCTTCGGCCACGATCCCCGGCCTGAATCTGAGCCAGGTTGAGGAGCATTCCGGCACCGTTTCCATGGCCGACGCGGTGAACGCCTGCACGATCAACGGTTCTTCGGTCGCGCAGACCAAGTCCTTCTTCATCACGCCGATCCTGACCTACAGCACGACAACCGGGCAGTTCTCGGACCGGGGTTCAGGTTCCGGTTCGGCCGACTGCTTCTCCAGCCGGATCCACGGCCGGCACAGCGGGCAGGCGGTGGTGCTGTGGGTGGACGGACACGTCAAGTCGAGCCGACCGACCTTCCGAAGCGGCGGAACGGTGCGGCAGGAGGCCCGGCGTGCAGCCAACATCGGCGAGCTCGCCCCCCGAGCCCTGCCCGCGGTCATCGATCCGAGCGATCCTTTGATCCCCGAGTACAACCGATTCTGGTCGCTGAACAAGGAGTCGGGCATTTGATCTCGGCGGCATTGGTTCTGACGTCCGTCTCGGCGACGGTTCCGGCCTCCGAGGTCTTCCCGATCGAACGGCTTCGGCCCGAGCTCCGCGCCCGGGCCGAAGAACTCCTGCTTGCAATCCTGGACCGAGAGGGCCTGTTCACGGTGGTGGGGGGCATGAAGCCGATCAGCAGCGGATGGGTTCGTGAGGACACCCGGGCGGGCCTCACGGCGGAGTCGGTGGAGCAGACCCGGGAGATCATGACCGCGCTCCGGGTCGGCGATCTGGTGGGGACGACTCTTCAGCCGTTCCACATCGTCCGCGACGGGCGGCGGCTGTTGGAAGGGGTCGTCCATCATCGCCGGTCCTTCGCCGAGACGGTTCAGCGGCATCGCCGGTTCTTTGCGGGCTACGGCATCACGCCTTCAACCCCGGTCGGCGAGGCGATCCTGGCCTTCGAGCCGGACTCCTCCACCGGGAGGTTTCGGGCCTACGGACATCTGTTCGGCTATCCGGACTATGCGGTGGACTTCTTCGTCCAGGCTTCAGAAACCCAGGCGGCCGATCCGGAGAAGCGTCTGGTCCCGCGTGACTTCCGCCAGATCCCGACGTTCCGGCTGGCGACGGGAGCCTTCGTCTACGCGGTGCCGAAGGGCGAGCCCGAGCGGCCGGTGGACCGGGAGCTGCGCGAGAGGGCCGCGCCGATCCTGGCCCACTACCGACGCCTTCGGGACCGTTTCGTGGGGCCGGGGCGTCCCGGTCCGGCGGCGATGATGCGGGAGTGGATGTGCCGCGACGCCCAGACCTGCTCCCCGGAGATCGCGGAAGAGAAGGCGCGTCAGTCCCGGTCCTGAGCCTCGTTGCCTTGCTCGTCGCGGAGTCGCAAAAGGGCGCGGATTTCGGCGGCGTGAGCGGTGTCCTTGGGACGCTCGCTTGCTTCCTTCATGGCCAGGAGGTCCTCCAAAGATGCGACCGGAATCGCCACGCCTTCCACCTCGACTTCGATTCGACGCTCCCACATTCCGTTGAATCCATCAGGTGGAAGGCCCCTCCTTACAAAGTCGATTGCGCCGGCATCTGTCAGGTACCGCACAAACTCCCCTCCGAAGGCGAATCGGTCTAGGAGGATTCTTCGGCCGTTCATGAGGCTCGGTGACAGCTTGTTCAGGGCACGAGCAAGATTCTCTGGGTTGTCGTCGGCGAGCGTGATCGCCAGGTCGATGTCCTGGGTGACATGATTGGACCCATGGATGATCATCGCAAAGCCCCCGATCAACAGCGCAGAGACATTTTCTGACTTCAGGGCGGCAAACAGGCGAGGCAGATCAGGAATCGTCATTGCTAGGGCCCGGAGGACGCGTACGTTCCAGCTTCCTGGCGTTTCGCAGTTGAATGGCCTGCTTGGCCGCCTTCTGCCCTTGGATGAGACGCTCGGCCGGAGTGCGATTCAGATTCAGACGGAGGAAGCTGACATCAACGCCATAGGCGTCTTCTTCCGGAGCAACAGCCAGCCGAGCCCCTGCTCGGAGCCGGTCGATCTTGGTGATCCACAAGACCACTCGCAACGGTTGAGTTCCGACCAATCGCCTCATGCGAGCGATCTCATCATCCCCAACCGCGCCGATGCGTGCAAGGTGACGCAGTTTTGCCCGCAGGGCGGTCATCGACTTCTTGTTGATGCTCAAATCTCCTCTCCGTCCGTGGCGAGGGGGTTTACCCCAGGAATCTCCAACGGCAAAGACGTTCGTTCGTCGAACTAGGATTCAGGTTCAACCGCGACGGCGATGCCGATGGTTCCGATGATCTCGGCGACGGAGCGGCATTCGTCTTCGGCGGCTCGGTGGACGGCGCAGGAGCCGTAGTGGTCGATCTCCCAGGTCTCGATGTAGGCCTCCTCGGTGGAGCAGGCGGTGGCAAGGATGAGGACGGTCATGACCTCCTCATAGGAATTGGTCTCGTTGTTGTAGACGACGACCTTCCAGCCGGAATCCTTGGCGGTCTGGTCCTCCGAGAGCCTTTCCGGAGCGACGGCGACGGCGGATGTCCGCGTTGTCGCCCGGACCTGCCGGCCGGCCAGATCGGCCCGATAGAAGCGGTGGATCGGCGGGGTGTGGCTGCCTCTCCGCGGGAGGCGGGCCGGGGCTCCGTTGCGGTTCATCATTCTACGGCCCACTCGGGACGGACTTCCGTTTTGATTCCGTAGGAGGAGACGATCTGGCCGGCCGCCTCACATTCGATCTGATCGCCGAAGTGGACCTGGCAGCTCCCGAAGTGGTGGGCTTCCCAGGTCTCGATCTCCGCCTCCTGGATCGTGCAGGCGGTGGCGTGGACCAGAGCGACGATCACCGTGTCATAGGGGGTCACGTCGTCATTGAAGATGACCAGCGCCCATCGACCCTCGGCCGAAGCATCGGTCTGCTCCGGATGTTGCAGGGGTACGGGGGCCGAGCCGCTGGACACCATCACGTCCGTTCATTCTTGCACAGGAATTTTCAACTTTCACCAAGTGACCCTGCGGGGTTTTTCATCTTTTGGGTCCGAAAGTAGGCCGCGATCCCCCCGAAGAGAAGGAACATGAGCGAAATCTGGGTGATCCTCTCGCCCAGACCGAGTCCCGGGGGGTTGTAGATGAAGCGCAGCTCCTGAACTCCCTCCGGGACCTGGACGCGCAGGAATTCGCCCTGCTCCAAGGGGACCGGGCGGCCGTCCAGAAGCGCCATCCACCCGGGCAGGTTCCGTTCCTTCACCTCGAAGACACCCGGGTTGGGCGCGGCGAAGATCATCCGGCCGGGCTGCATGACGACCGGGCTCGCATCGGCCGGCCAGAGGGCGGGGGGGCCGAGCCGATAGGCAATGAGATCTTCCGGGCCGGCAGCCTCCACCGCCGCGAGACCGTTCGGGAGGCCGGGGAGGTCCTCCGGCGAGAGCGGGGTCGGCTGGACCGCATCGAAGCCCGGCCAGGTCTCCAGCCCGGCAAACGCCTGGGCCCGGCCGATCAGGATCGACGCCCCGGAGGCGCGCAGTTCGGCCAGGTTCAGTCCGGGTCGGAGGATGAGGAGGTTGCCGTTGATCTCCAGGCCGCTCCCTTTCCCGTTGATCCGGTCGGTGAGGGCGAAGGTCGATCCCGCCATCAGGGAGTCGTAGCCGGTGGTCTCGGAGAAGCCGAGGGTGGGGGCGAGGTTCGGGGGAAGGCTGATCCCGGGGCCGCCGAAGAAGCCCCAGCCCTGGTTCACGACTGCGAGCCGTTCGCCGGGCTCCACCGTCGCCCGCGGCAGGTCCGGCTCGCCGAAGGGCACGAGCGCCGATCCGCCCAGAAGCAGCTGGCTGCCGATCCCGGCTCCCAGAGCCCAGGGGCGCATGTCGCCTCGACCCAGCAGCCAGAGACAGAGGCCGGCCAAAGCCGCCGCCGCCAGGGCGAGCGGGAGCCCCGCCACCAGTCCCTTGGAGGTCAGCGGACCCATCGCCAGGTCCGGCACCCACGAAGAAAGAGAGCCTCCGATCCCGGCGACCACGAGAATCGGAGCCAGGCAGACCAGGGCGAAGGAGACCCAGGTTGGCTTCTCTTCCGGGCCCGATTCGGTGTCGGACGGCCAGGCAAGAGCGGCGGCCATGCAGAGTCCGAGGACGAGGAGGCAGAGGATGCGGGACGGGCTGCCCGTTGAGCTGAATCCGGGAATCCCGAAGTAGAGGAGGAGGTTGGTCGGTCCTCCCAGGACAGTGACCGCCAGCAGGCCGGCCACCCCGGCCGCAACCCACCTGCGACGCAGGAACAGGAGCAGGGCCAGGGTGAGCACCAGGGGCCCGACCGCCCAGGCCGACTCTCCAAACGCCGCGCCCGGCCGCACGTAGGCCGGCCAGAAGGCCTGCGGCAGACCCTCTTCCGGACTCGCCGCCCCGGGAAAGCCGAGGAGGGAAGGGAAGACGAGCCCCGGAAGCTCGTACCAGGCGGCCGCTCCCTTGACAAAGGCCTCATAGCCTTCCTGGGTGGCGGCGGCGGCTCGGTGCCCGATTCGGCTGAAGGCCAGAACCGGGAGAAGATGGATGGCCGAGACGGCCGCCCCCGCCCCCCCGGCGAGGATGAAGGAGCCAAACCGGGCCGCTCTGGATTCGGCGCGGCCTACCCCCACCAGGGCCAGGACGAGGCAGGCGAGGACGCCATAGAAGGCGAATTGGAGGTGTCCGGCCAGGATGAGCATGGCCGAGCAGATCGCCAGACCGAGGCCATCCCAGATGGACAGCTTCGAACTCCGAAACAGGCTCCAAGTGAATGCGAGGCACCAGGGAATCCAGGAGACGGTGGTCGGAACGCTCGCCAGTGGGAGCCAGGCCAGGAGGAACGGGGACAGGGCGAAGGCGGCTCCGCCCAGGATCGCTCCCAAGTCCGAGGCGCCCAGTCGTCGTGCCAGGAACCAGGCCCCCAGACCCGCCCAGCTCAGGTGGAGCCAGGCCAGCCAGGACATGCGGCTTTCCACCGAACCCGGAACGAAGGCGAAGAGGATGTGCGGCGGGTACCAGGCGGCCGCCTGGGAGTTCGCCGCGAGCGGGGTTCCCATCAGGCTCTGGGAGTTCCAGAGCGGAGCCTGCCCTCGACTCCAAGACTCAAAGACCATCCCCCGCCAGGCTCGAAACTGGAGCAGTCCATCGAGTTGCAGGATGTCGATCGGCGGCGATGCGGAGTCTTCCGTCTGCCACGGGGCGAAATGAGGAAGGC
>JAKRSE010000291.1 GCA_022402505.1 Fimbriimonadaceae bacterium
AATCTCCGGTGGGATTTGCGCTGGACCTGCGGGGATCCAGACTCTTTGAACCACAGCGACGCACCAGCTTCTGCACCGGCGCGTCCTATGCCGCCCTGATCGGAGCGCTCGATCGCCTGCTGCCCGCCGGCCTGGAAATTCCCGCCTCCGCCGCCGAATCTCTGGCCCAGCGCGAGGCCGACGGTGGACGGCGGGAGGATCAGGTCGGATTCTGGGGCGTCTGGAACGGCTCGGGAGCGGGCCAAGTCAACGCCCTCACTCGCCTGACCCTGGCCGGAGATCGGGTGCGGCCGCAGGAATACCGGCCCGGCGACTTTGTTCAGATCTTCTGGAACAACGGCTACGGCCACTCGGTCGTCTTCCTGGGCTGGCGCGTGTCCGGCGGAACGAAGCGGATGCGTTACTGGAGCAGCCAGAAGGGCACGAACGGCCTGGGCGATCAGGAGGTTCCGGTGTCGCGGATCCGGACCGTTCACGGCGTTCGGCTGACTCGGCCGCTGGAAATCCTGGCCGCCCCCAGCGGCTTCTTCGTCTACTCGATGGACCCAGGCGACCGGCCCTGGTCGCCATAGACGGCATGAAACGCGGCGACGGCGGCGCTGACGTGGACGTTCAGGCTCCTTCCCTTGCCCGCCATGGGAATGAACACTGAGGCCCCGATCAGCTTCAGCGTGCCTCCCGGAAGCCCGGCCCCTTCGTTGCCCAGGACGAGACATGTTCTGGCCGGCCAGTCGAACTGGGTGTAGGGCGCGGCTCGGCCGCTGATCTCCAGGGCGACCGGCGTCCAACCGTCGGCCAGGATCGCCTCGACCGCCTCATCCGGCCGCCGATGCTCGCGGACTTCGATCCTCCGGTGCGCTCCCATCGAGGTGACGCCGACGGTGGGATGATCGACCGGAGTCCTTCCGCAGCTGTAGATTCGCCTGACGCCCAGGGCATCGGCGACCCGGAGCATCCCGCCGACGTTGTAGCCGTCTTCCCAGTCGTGCATCAGGAAGGTGACCTCTCGGGCCGGGGGGTTCTCCTCCAGGAAGGCCTCCATCCGGCGGCGGACCTGGGTTTTGGTGCGCAGCGGCCCCTCAGCCATCCGTCTCCTCGTCGTCTTCGGTTGAGAAGAGTCCTCCCGGGTTCGATCCGAGAAGCTCGTCGCGGACCAGGGTCCTCGGAAGCTCCTCGATCGGCTCCGGCGCCGGCACGGACTTGGATCCCTCGATCCCCTTGTCCTTGAAGACCCGCGCCGTCGGCAGAACCGTCCGCTCAAGGCTGCCGCCCATGCTGTTGAAGTGCCGGACGGCCGAGGTCAGCGCCTTGCTCATGCTCTGGTAATGGCCGGCCAGAGTCGCCAGAGCATCGTAGAGCTTGGCCCCCTGAACCTGCACCGCGCGGACCTCCTGGGCCATCGTCTCCTGCCGCCACCCGAATGCCACCATGCGAAGGAGCCCGAGAAGCGATGTCGGGCTCGCCAGAACCACGTTGTGGGCCATCGCCTCTTCGATCAGGTCCGGTCGGCACTCCAGCGCGGCCCGGAAGGCAGCCTCGCTGGGGATGAACATGACCACAAAGTCGCCCGTGTCCTGGCGGTGGGAGTAGTCTTTGCGGCCGAGAATCCTCGTGGTTTCGGAAACCTGCTTCGCGAAGTCCTTCATCATGGCTTCCCGAACATGCTCGACCGTCTCCTCCTGCGCCTTCAGGTAGAGCGGCATCGGAGACTTCGCGTCGATCACGACCGTCCGGTCTCCGGGCAGCCTCACGATCATGTCGGGCCGCCGCTTCTTGTCGTCGGCCGAGGCTCCCTCCTGGGTCACCTGGGATTCGTAGTTGACCCCCTTCTGCAGACCGGCCATCTCCGCGACCCGCTCCAGAACCATCTCGCCCCATTGGCCGGCAGTCCCGCTGCTTTGCAGAGCCTTGATCAGGCGGCCGGTTTCATTGCGGAGGTCGGATTGGGCCAGGCTGAGGTGCTTGAGCTGTTCCTGGAGTTCGCCGACGTTTCGGGCCCGGTTCCTCTCCAGGGACTCGCTGGCCTCGTTGAGTCGCTTCAGCTCGGCCTGCATCGGGTCGAGGAGCTTCTCGAACTCCAGCCGCTTCATCTCGAGCTCGGCAGCCGCCTCCTTCTTGTCGCCTTCGAGGGTCTCCTTGGCGAGCTGGAGGAACCGGGCCTGGGCGTCCTTCAGCGTCTCGCCGCTGAGGGCCTTGAAGCTGTCTTCGAGCTGCTTCCGCGCTTCCGTGAATGACTGTTGGAGCTCGGCGTACCTCTGCTCTCGCGAGTCGAGCTGTTCCTTGAGCTGGACCAGCTCGGCCCGATGGTTGCCCGACTCGGTCCGATACCGCTCCGCCGATTCGACCGCCAGCCGAAGCTCCTCCTGGAGCCGCGGGATCGCCTCGAGCCGTTCGAGAAGCTGGGCGTTCGCCCTTTCCAGTTCCGTGGCCTTGGTCAGGGCCGCGTCGCGATCCTCGCGGGTCTTCGCCAGGTCCGCCTCCAGCCGACCGACCGATTCCAGCCGCGCTTCGGCCGAGGCGAGCTTGATGCCGGTCTCGGTGGCTCGGGACTGTGCGGCCGAGAGTTCCGATTCCAGCCCGGCGGACTCAGCCTGAGCTTTGGCGAGGGCCCGGCTCAGCATCAGCCAGACCAGGGCCGCTCCGACCAGGAGCGCCAGGATCGCGATGAGCCCGGCCGCCGCGTAGGAGAGGGTGCCTGAAACCGGCGCAGCGGCGGCGATCAACCTGCGGCCTCTTCCGGAACCTCGCTGCCCCGGCCTTCCAGGGTCGCCACGCAGGCGGCGATCGTCATGTCGCCGACCACGTTCAGCACGGTCCGGCTCATGTCCAGAATCCGGTCGATGCCGAGGACGATGCCGATGGCGGAGACATCCACGCCGAGCTTGCCGATGATGCTGCCGATCATCGGCCAGGCGCCGCCGGGCACGCCGGCCGTCCCGACTCCGGCCAGGATCGCCATGCCCATCACCCAGAACTGCTGTCCGAGGGTCAGATCGACGCCGAAGAGCTGGCAGAGGAAGATGATCGTAATCCCTTCAAAGAGGGCCGTTCCGTTCTGGTTGGCGGTCGCGCCGACGGTGAGCACGAAGCTGCCGATGTCTCGCGGCACCCCGACCTCCTCTTCCGAAACCCGCAGGGCCGTCGGCAGGGTCGCATTGGAACTGGAGGTGGCGAAGGCGGTCAGGATCACCTCCTTCACCTGGCGGAAGAAGACGAGCGGGCTGCGCTTGGCGATGAACTTGAGCGCCAGCGAATAGACCACGGTCAGGTGGAAAGCGAGGACGACGAGGACAAGGATCGCGTATTTGGCAAGCAGCACGAATACATCAAGACCCAAGACGGCTCCGGTTTTGAAGACCAACGCAAAGACACCGAATGGGGCCAGCTTCATCGCATATTCGATCATCTTCTGGCTGACCAGAAAGAGCGATTCGAACCAGTTTTTCAGCTGCACCCCCCGTTCCGGTTCGATGTTCGCCAGGGCGATTCCGAAGACCAGGGCGAAGAACATCAGCGGCAGGATTCCGCCGCTGAGAGCCCGGGTCATCTCCAGGAACGGATTCCGCGGGACGATGCCAAGGACGGGCGGGTCCGCGCCGGTGTCATCCTTCACCGTGCCCCGGGAAGTGGCTTCGTCCCGGAGCGATTCTTCCAGCTGGACGATCTTCTCTTCCGGAAGACCGACTCCGGGCTGAACGATGTTCACCGCGACCAGCCCGAGACACACGGCCAATCCGGAAAGCACGATGGTCATGCCCATCGCCTTCGCACCGATCCTGCCGACCTTCAGCGCGTCGCCGATGTCGGCCACGCCGAGCACCAGCGCCGAGACCAGGAGCGGTACGACGACCATGAAGATCATCGCGAGGAAGATCCCTCCGACCGGGTCCATGATGTTGGCGACGACCCACTTCAGCCCTTCGTTGGAAGCGCCTCCCGGCAAAAGGGCCTGAGCGAAGATGCCCGCCAAGCCGCCCAGCAGCAGGGCCCAAAGAATCCGCTCATGCCCACCGCGCTTCTTCCCCGTTCCCGACATAGGTCCTAGAGTATGGCCCAAGCGGGCGACGCGGGGCTCTCTTCTACGGATTTCATGCCTGCTTCACGATGTGACCCCGTGACGATAAGCATTCACTTCCAGCGGCTCTCCAGAATCATACATTACTATCCGATGATGCATCGCAACATGCTTGAAAAACTTCTGTGTCGGAGCAGTCTGGCGACCCGACTCAAAACGGCCTTCGGAGCGGTCTTCGCGATGCTCGGACTGGCCCTGATCCTCTCCCTGGGAGCCTTCTGGGGAGTGTTGCGCAACCTGGAACAGATCGAGCGGGTGCATCTGAAGGCCTACGAGGGGACCGCGCTGCTTCGGTACGGAATCACCGGCTACACCCTGGCGACCCGCACTCTGGCGACCCCCGGGCTGACCCGCTCCCAGCGCGACACCCAGCTGGAGCGGCACCGAATGTATCTGGACCGGATCGAGGAGGGCATGGCGATGATCCGGACGGCGGGAGTCGGCGGAGTTCGCCAGGAGGGAGACCTCCGCCGTCCCTTGACTCCCTGGCTGGCCGCGATGGACTCGGTGATGGACGACATCCGCCTGGGCCGAATGAGCCAGGCTTCCCAGGGCCTCCAGGGTCCGGCGCTAAAGCTCCGGACGACCCTGATCGAAGCCGTGGAGGCGGAGTTCACCCTCAGCTCTCGCAACCTGATGGAGTCGAAGCGGGAGGCCGCGCAGGGGGTTAGGGCTTCCGCCTTGGTCCTGATCCTGGTGACCCTGGCGATGGTCGCCGTCGGTTTTCTCCTGGCTCGGCGCGTCTCTCTGGGGATCATCGGGCAGGTCCAGGAGACGATCGACGCCTTGGAGAAGGCGAGCGAAGGCGACCTGCGCACCCGTCTGGCAGACAGTGATCCGCACGAGTTCGCGCGGCTCAACCGGGCTTGGAACCGGTCGGCCGAACGGCTTGGCGAGATCATTGTCGGGATGCAGGGGCTGAGCAGCGAAACCTGCACCCGATCCCGGACGGTCGGTTCGGCCAGCCAGGAGATCGCATCGGCGGCAGACCAGGTTGCTTCAGCCATCGAATCGGTGGCAGTGGATTCCAGCCGGCAGGCGGCGATGCTTCAGGAAGTCTCGGGAGAATCGCGGACCCTGGCGCACCTGGTCCAGGAGGCCGCGGCCTCCATCCGAGAACAGCAGGCGATGCTGGAATCGGCCGGCCGTCAGATGGACCAGGTGTCCGGGGAGGCTCGATCGGGAGCACGATCCGCGGAGCGGGCCGCCGAGATCGGCCGGGCCGGGGCCGAGGTGGCCGCCCAGGGCGCCCAGACGGTTCAGGAAAGTCTGGCGGGCCTGGAACGGATTCACGAGGCCAGCGAGAGTCTGGCGGATCGCATCCGGCTTCTGAGCGAACAGGCGGAACGGATCGGCTCCATCGTCCAGGCCATCGAAGGAATCGCCGACCAGACCAACCTTCTGGCTTTGAATGCGGCGATCGAGGCCGCCCGAGCCGGTGAGCATGGACGCGGTTTCGCCGTGGTCGCAGACGAAGTCCGTCGGCTCGCGGAGCATTCCAGCGGCCAGACCCGCGAGGTCGGCGAAGTGCTCGGTTCCATCCAGCACCTGATCGAGCAGGCGGTCCGCGAGGCGGAGGCCGGCCGAACCGAGTCGGCGCTCGGCCTCGAACGGGCTTCGCTGGTCGCCCAGTCGCTGGAGGAGATCGTCCGGCGCAGCGAGGAGACCCGAGCCCAGATGGAGACGGTCATGTCGGCAGTCCGGCAGATCAGCGAGTCCAGCAGCGACGTGAGCGAGGGGATGCGCCAGGTCGTATCGGCAGCCGAAGCGAACCTGTCCTCGATCGAGCGGATGGATGGTGTCGCCGGTCGGCTGGCCGAACGCGCCGAGGAGGCGGGGCGGGTCAGCGAATCCACGGCGGCCTCGGCCCAGCAGGTCAGCGCCGCGACCCAGGAGCAGCTCGCCGGATTGGAGCAGGTGGCCGCTGCGGCGCGGGAGGCTGAATCCCTCTCTCTGAAGGCCGAAGAGGCTGCCGCCCAGATCAAGGCCGCCTGAACCAGCCAGGCCTTGGGTGGGCTTCAGGGAAGGGGCACGATTCGGCGGCTGAGGCTCTTGAGATCGGCTTCCGGGAGCTCGCCCATCACGACGATGCTCACTCCGGGACGGCTGACCCGCACGGCCTGAAGCCGACCCTCGCCCAGAGACCGGAGCCTGCCGGTGTCCGGCGCAGTCTTGGAGAGGGTGATCGAAACCCGCCGACCATCCGAATGGCGGTAGCGAAGGAAGAGGAACTGAGCTCCGTTCGGGTCCTTGAAGTCGCGCACCGAGGTCAGGGTCCATCCTTCCAGCCTCAGAACGTAGGCGGGAATCTTCAGCTCACCGGCCTGCCGGGCCAGGTCGTCTTCCGGCTGGACCACCCTGGCCCCCGGCATGCGGAGCGCAAACGCCTCCGTGGGGATGGAGACTCCGTAGCGGATGGCGGTGTATTCGAAGCCGCTCAGGACCCGGCCTTCCGGCGAGAGCATGGCCGATTTCAACACCATCCCCCGCCTCGGATCGATGTAGACCTCTCCTCGGGCTCCTCGTTCGCCGTACCGAATCGAGAGTCGGCGCACCGGATGCCCGGCGATCCTTCCGCCGTCCGACTCGGCGACCTGGAGGTTTCGGCCCCGTCGCCCTCCGGTTCCGGCGAGGCCTTCCAGCCATCGCTCGGCCTCACCCATGCTGGGCCGAAGCCGGATGGTGTTGGTGGCCGGGTCGAAGGTGTGTCGGCTCTTGCCGTCATCGACAACGATCCTTCCGGCGTTCGGTGAGCCGGGCGCTTCGGTGATCCGAATGCTTCTTCCCTGCCGGAGAACCCGTTCCACGAAGGTGACCGTCCCTCGACTCGGCGAGGAGATGGTCACAGTCCGGACGCCGGCGAAGGTCAGATCATCGGCCTTGTCCATCGCCAGGCGAAGCAGGGGATGGGCGGGGGGCTTCCCTTCGCCCCGACGATTCTGTGCCGGAGCGGCGAGGCTCAGGCCCAGAAGCATCGGGACGAGGAGGAGTCGGGTCATCGGCCTTCCAGCTGACTCCAGTCGAAGTAGGTGGGGGCGACGGAGGTGCGGCGGGCGTCAGGGTAGCTGACTCCCACGGATTCGGCGGCGCTCACGGCGGTATAGGCCGCGACCATGGCGTCTTCCAGCCCGCTGGCGACCATCTCCGACTCGTCGAATCGGGCGGTGGGGGCCGGGCCTTCGGGGAATCGAGGTGCGAATACGAGGGCCGCGCCCAGGCAGGCGGCCGCGCCCAGGGGAGCCAGCCAGTGCCAGACGGGTCGTCGGCGGGCGGGAGCCGGAGCGTGATCGGCCAGCCTCTGATTCAGCCGGCTTCGCCATTCCAGGCTCGGCTCTTCATCCGGAAGTCGGCCGGCCAGCCAGGCGACGCCGGCTGACTCCTGCGACTCCAGAGCCTCCTCCAGCTCCAGCATTTCGGCCGCGGTCAGGGCCTCTTCGGCCATCAGCTTGTCCAGCAGTTCCTTCTTCACGCTTCACCTCCCTGTCCCAGGTAAGCCTGGACCTGCTTCTGCAGGTGGGCTCGGGCCAGAAAGAGCCGGCTTTTGACGGTGCCGACGGGAACGTCGAGGGCCTGGGCGATCTCTTCGTAGGCCAGGCCTTCGTGGTCGTGCAGATAGAGCACGTTCTTGAGTTTGTCGGAGAGCGAATCGACGGCGGCGTCGATGCAGGCGACGAGCTCGTCGTCGAGAAGCAGTCGGTCGGGCCGCCAGCGCTCGTCCAGCGAATTCAGCAGATCGTCGGCCTCGATTTCCGGATCGGGCGCCACGGTCTGGGGCCGCCGCTTGATCCTTCGGGATCGGTCGATGCAGAGGTTCCCGGCGATCCGGAAGATCCAGGTTCGGAGCGAAGCCCTTCCATCGAAGCGGTCGAGGGACTGGTAGGCTCGGATGAAGACCTCTTGGGCCAGGTCCTGCGCCTCTTCCTCATCCCGAACCATGCGCCGGATGTATCCGAGCACCCGCCCCTGGTAGGCGTCCACGATCCGTCCGAAAGCCTCCCAATCCCGACCCTTGGCTCGGGAAAGCAACGCCTCTTCGGTCGCGGCATCCATCATTCTGCGTTCCGGCAGAACCATCGCACGGAGGTACGACGACATTCTGGTTTCCTTGACGTCAAGTCTTCTTCAGTGTTCACCACGCCCCGGCCAGGTCCCAGAATCCGGCCGGGGCGTGGGGCGTTGGTCAGAACCGGATTCCGGCGTAGACTCCGAATCCGCTGTGCTGGGCGCTGCTGCTGCCCCAGTACCGCAGCTCGGCAAAGTAGGGCTGATTGAACCGGACGAAGTCGTAGCCGACGGAGAGCTGGAAGGTGAACCGGGTGTCGTTGGTCGAACCCGTGGTCGTCGGCCGCCGCTGCAGGGCGAGGCCCGCGCCGACCCCGCCATAGAAGGAATCCTGCCGCGCCGTGTAGTTCAGCATCACGGGCACCGCGTTGAACCCTCCGGCCCCGTACCAGTCGATCGAGAGGCTGGCGAAGGCATCCACGTCCCGGTTCAGAACGTTGCGCGGCCCGAGGTAGCCGAGTCGGTAGTCCAGGCCCAGCGCGAACCAGGTCGGCGCTTCATCGCGGGCGGCTCCGTTCGAGGGCAGGTAGAGGCCCACGCGGCCGCTCAGGCCGGTCGGCTGGCTGGCCTGCGCCGGAGCGATCGCGGGGAGGCAGAGCAGGGCGGAAATGAGAAGGGCGGTCCTCTTCATGGTCTTTCAACAGTTACGGACGGACGGAAGCCTTCGGGAGATGCCGGGCGTCGGGGATACTGCCCCCAATGACCGGTTCGGCGGCCTTCTCGACTCACATGACCGGATGGGGAGTCGGCCTGGAACCGCTCGGCGTGGAGCATGCCGACGAGCTCTGGCCGACCGTGGAGGCCGCGACGTTTCAGCACTGGGTCACCCTCCAGCCGGCCGGACCGGAGCCCGCCCACTTCGCCGACTTTCTCGCCGAGACGGTCCGCCAGGAGCATGCAGTCTCCTACCTGGTGCGAGACCTGACGGCCCCCGGTTCGCCTGCCGTCGGCAAGACGAGCTTCATGGACATCCGCGCGGGTCACCGGGGCTGCGAGATCGGGATGACCTGGCTGGCTCCATCCGCCCGGGGGACGCACGTCAACCCGGCGATCAAGCTGCTCATGCTGGAAGACGCGTTCGAGAACGCCCGCCTGCTCAGGGTCCAGCTGAAATGCGACGCGAGAAACACGGTCAGCCGCCGGGCGATCGCCAGGCTGGGGGCGGTAGAGGAAGGCACGCTCCGCCGGCACATGATCCAGCCGAACGGCTACGTGCGGGACACGGTGATGTTCAGCATCACGGACCTGGATTGGCCGGCCGTGCGCGAGGGCCTGACCGAGAGGCTCCGTGCCCTCTAAGCCGATCCTTCTGCTGGATGTGGACGGGGTCCTGCTGACTCCGCCGGAATGGTTCGGCGTCAAGATCACCCAACAGGCCCCGGTCGCCGGGAGGGCCCTCTTCTCGGGCCCGTTTCAGGCCGCGACTCGGGGCGAGATCGACCTGGCGGACTCGCTGGGCCCCGTGCTTCAGGAGCTCGGCCGCACTCAGTCTCCCACCGAATTCCTCGACGAGTGGCACCGGTCTGAAGACGTCCGGAACGAGCCTGTCTGGGAGCTGGTCCGCCAGGTCCGACCCAGGTTTGAGCGGGTCCTCCTGGCGACGAACCAGGAACGGCATCGCCTGCGGCATCTTCTCGATTCCACCCGGCTAGGGAGCCTTGTCGATGGCGATGTGGCCAGCTGCACGGTCGGCTGTCGCAAGCCGGACCCGGCCTTCTATGCGGCGGTCCAGAGCCTGCTGAACGCGCCCCCCGAGCGGCTCTGGTTCGTGGATGACTCGGAAGAGAATGTGGAATCTGCCCGCCAAGCCGGCTGGAATGCGCACCTCTACGCCGGCCCGGAGGACATGGTCCGATTTCTGGAACCGACCGCCTCCCCAACCGAAGCCGGGCTGCCATAATGGGCCCATGCTCGGCTCAATCACCCCTCGTTTGGACGGTCCCGTCGACCTCCGGCTGATCCTGCTTGCCCACGGCGCCGAGGTTCCTGCATCGGAGCCGGGCGAGGTCCTGGCTGCGGCCCGGAGGCCGGAGATGGGCGGGAAGGTCGGCGACTGGGTGGAGGCCTTCCCCACCGGCTTTCCCCGGACCCTGATCGTGGACGCGGGGGCAACCGATGCCGATCTTCGGACGGCCGCCGGCGGAGCCGGTCGGAGAATCGCCAAGGTGAAGGCCCGCAACGTGCAGGTCGTCGTGCCCGGGCGGGATGATGAACGGGCGGGCCGGCTGATCGGCGAATCTCTCGGACTGCTCGCCTGGAACGGCCGGCTCTATTCGGCCAACCCGACCGAACGCGAGCCGCTGGGCGTGGCCGCCGAATCCCGCGAGGTCCAGGTCGGCCTGGAGACCGGACTGGCCCTCGCCGCGTCCTCCAACCTCGCCCGGACCTGGACGACCACTCCGCCGGCGACCGCGACTCCCGATTGGATGGCCGACCAGGCCGTTCGCATCGCCGAAGAGACGGGCCTGGACTGCCGAATCCTCCGGGGAGCCGAGCTGGAGGCGGCTGGGCTGCAGGGGCTCCTCACCGTCGGCCGCGCGAGTCAGAACCCTCCCTGCCTCATCCGCCTGGAATATCGGCCCGAATCCGACTCCGCCGCCCGGCCGATCGTTCTGGTCGGCAAGACGATCACCTACGACACCGGCGGCCTCAGCCTGAAGGGCAAGACTGGAATGCCGGGCATGAAGGGCGACAAGGCCGGCGGATGCGCCGTGTTGGGGGCGATGCACGCCCTGGCGACCGTCGTCCGGCCGAACCGAAGGGTGGTCGGCCTGCTGGTCGCCGCCGAGAACAGCGTGGACGCCTCGGCCTACCGCCCGGACGACGTGATCACCTTCCGCAACGGGGTGACGGCCGAGATCACCAACACCGACGCCGAAGGACGCCTGGTTCTGGCCGACGGTCTCCTGTGGGCGGCCGAAGAGGAGGATCCGGCGGCCGTGCTGGACATCGCGACCCTCACCGGGGGCGTGGTGACGGCTTTGGGGAGCGTCTTCGCCGGAGCATTCGCCTCGAACGACGCCCTCTTCTCCGCCGTCGAACGGGCCGGCCGGGCGGCTGATGAGCGGGTCTGGCGGCTGCCGCTGGACCCTGCCTACCGATCCATGATGAAATCGAAGGTGGCCGACCTGGTGAACTCGAATCTGAGCGGCAAGGCCCATCCGGTGCAG
>JAKRSE010000292.1 GCA_022402505.1 Fimbriimonadaceae bacterium
CGCAGCTTCCTGGGCGGTCGAGGCCTGGAGGCGATGACGACCACCGAATCCGGCAGACGCTACGGCGTGGGCTCTGCTCCCCAGACCTTCTTCTCCAAGTCCTGCCAGAAGGCCTCCGTATCTTCCACTGAAATCCAGATTCCGAACTTCCGATACACGTCATCAGCCGCGAGGGGGTGAGCGAAACACCCCCCCCTTGCGGTCCACTCTCAGTCGTGGATGAAGACGCCGAGTTTGAGCGCCGTTTGGTATTCCAGGTTGGTGTCGTCCACCGTCTTCAGCTTCTCGACCGCTTCGGTAAGCGAGACGAACTGGATGTGGCCGTCTCGCAGGCTGACCATCACCTGGTTGAGTCCCTGGTCGATCGCATCCATCGCCGCGACTCCGTAGGCGCGGGCCAGGTTGCGGTCGCGGGCGTTGGGGGCGCCGCCGCGCTGGATGTGGCCGATGATCGTGTTGCGGATTTCGAACTCGCCGGGGGCGGCGGCGTTGATCCGGGCCATCAGTTCATTCGTGATCCCGCCGTAGTGCTTTTCACCTCCGGCTACTATCCCGTCGCCGATGGTCTGCCCGCCGATCCGGGCTCCTTCGGCGACCACGACCACGGCCGATCCCTTCCCTTCCGCCTTCCGGCCGCGCAGGTATTCCACCAAGGCAGACAGGCTGAACTCGAATTCGGGGACGAGGATCGCATCTGCGCCGCCCGCCAGACCCGCCTTCAGGGCGATCCAGCCGGTGTTGCGACCCATCACCTCGACCAGGAGGACCCGGTCGTGGCTGGTGGCGGTGGTGTGGACCCGGTCCAGCGCTTCGACGGCGACGCTCTGGGCGGTCGAGAATCCGAAGGTCTGGTCCGTGGCGGCCAGGTCGTTGTCGATCGTCTTGGGGACGCCGACCACCTTCACGCCCTTCTGGCTGAGCTGCAGGGCGCCGCTGAGGCTGCCGTCGCCGCCGATGACGACGAGATGGGTGCAGCCGAGGGCTTTCAGGTTGGTCGCGGCCTCTTCCAGAACGTCGTCGGGAATCCGGGCGACGTCGCCCTCTCCCATCTTTGCGCCGAAGCGGCCCTTGTTGGTCGCGTGGAGGATGGTGCCGCCCAGGTGGCTGATCCCCTTCACGTCATCCGGGGTAAGGATCCTGTAGTCGGGGGGATTGAGAACGCCCTCATATCCCCGCTGGAATCCGATGAATTCATAGCCGAGGGAGCTGCCGTACTTCACGCAGGCGGCGATGACCGCGTTGAGTCCTGCACAATCTCCCCCGGCGGTCAAGATGCCGACTTTGCCTTTGCTCATGTCCTTTTGGCCGACCGCCGGAAGTCACTTTACCGACCTTGAATCCACACTTTCTTGGCATTTCGCCCCGGTGGGTCCGGCGGCCTTGCAGTACCTTGATCCGGCATGAAGAGCCTGCTGGAGACCTTTCCCAATCCGAACCCCGGGCGGGACTACCTCATCGTCCATTCGACCCCCGAATTCACCAGCATGTGCCCCAAGACCGGCCAGCCGGACTTCGCCGAAGTCGAGGTGGCCTACGTCGCCGACGAGCTCTGCCTGGAGCTGAAGGCGCTGAAGCTCTACTTCCAGTCCTTCCGGAACGAGGGCATCTACTACGAGGCGGTGACGAACCGGCTGCTGGATGAAATGGTCGAAGCCTGCCGCCCCCGGTGGATGCGGGTGACGGCGGACTTCAACGTTCGGGGAGGGTTCGGCAGCGTGGTGATCGCCGAAACCGGCCCCTGCCCCGACCATCTGCCCGAGTGGTGAGGCCGCCGTCAGGCCCACCTCCCACCGATCTCGGCCGCAGTGATGAGGACACGGAACCGGCCGGGCGCGTAGATCATTCTGAGAGGATGATGAAGAAGCCGATGACCTGGATGTTTCTCGCCGCATTTGCGGGCCTGAGCCTGGCGGCCGCCGCCATCATGATTCCGCGGTTGAAGGTTCCCGAAGCCCCCAAGATGGAAACGATCTACGAGTTCACGAAGGCCGACATCGACGGCAAGGACAAGAAGCTTGCCGATTTCAAGGGCAAGACCCTGCTGATCGTCAACACGGCGAGCAAGTGCGGACTGACCCCGCAGTACGAGGGCCTGGAGGCCCTGTATAGGAAGTACAAGGACCGAGGGCTGGTCGTGATTGGTTTCCCGGCGAATGACTTCGCCGGACAGGAGCCGGGCACGAACGAGGAGATCAAGACCTTCTGCACGACGAAATTCAACGTCAGCTTCCCGATGATGAGCAAGATCACCGTGGTCGGCGAGTCGATGGATCCTCTGTATGCCTGGCTGCTGGCCCGCACGGACAACAAGCCGATCGAATGGAACTTCGCCAAGTTCCTGGTCGGAGCGGACGGCAAGACGGTGACCCGTTTCGGCAGTCGGACTTCTCCTCAGGACCCGGCCCTGGTGGCGGCTATCGAATCGGCTTTGGGCGGATGACGGCCCCAGGATTCACAATTTCTTAACAATCCATCGATCACACTGAACCCATGCAACTGGATCGCCGCTCGTTCCTTCAGGTGGCTTCGGCCGCCGCTGCCGCTCCGGCCCTGACGGGCCTGCTGAGCCGTCTCACCCTGAGCCGACCCGAGCTGGCAGCCGATGCCGGGCAGATCGCAGGCGGCTACGGACCGATCCGCCCGGTCAAGTCGGAGAACACGGGCGAGGAGATTCTGGCCCTGCCGGAAGGCTTCAAGTACACCGTCTTCGGCCGCACCGGCGACATGATGAAGGACGGCAACGCCACTCCGGGCGCCCACGACGGAATGGCGGCCTTCGCCCATGCCGGGGTCATCCGCCTGATCCGGAACCACGAGGTCCGCAATCAGCCGACTCCCGATCGAAAGCCGATCGGCGACGTGGCCAAGAGCTACGACCCGCTGGCCGGCGGCGGCACCAGCACACTGGACATCGACCCGGTGACTCGGCTGATCAAGAACGACTTCGCCTCGATCAGCGGCACGATGGTCAACTGTGCGGGCGGCCCGACTCCCGGCCAGAGCTGGATCACCTGCGAAGAGACGGTGGTCGGACAGGCTCAGGGCTACGGCAAGGAACACGGCTACATCTTCGAGGTCAGCTCCAAGAGCAACGGCCTCGTCGATCCGACCCCCATCCGAGCCGCCGGTCGCCGAGTCCACGAAGCCTGCGCCACCGACCCGGAGACCGGCATCCTCTACATCACGGAGGACCGAGGCACCTCCGGGCTCTATCGCTACGTGCCGGTGGACAAGGATCACCTGGCCAAGGGCGGCGAGCTGCAGATGCTGGCCGTCAAGGGCAAGGCTCAGTTCGACACCCGCAAGGGTCAGACCAACGGGGTCAAGTACGACGCCGTCTGGGTGACCATCGACACCCCCGACCCGGACCCGGCCAAGACCGAGCGGATGGAGCAGGCCAACTACTCCGAAGGTCTTGCGAAGGGCGGAGCCACTTTTGCCCGACTCGAAGGCTGCTGGTATGGAAACGGTTCGATCTATGCGGTCAGCACCAACGGTGGAGACAAGAATCTCGGCCAGGTGTGGCGGTACATCCCCGGCACCCGGAACGAAGGGATTCTGGAGCTGATCTTCGAATCGCCGGATCCGGAGATCATGGAGTCGCCGGACAACCTCTGCGTGACCCCGCGCGGCGCACTGGCGGTCTGCGAGGACGGAGGCGGAGACAACTTCCTGCGAGGCATCACCCGCGAAGGACGCGTCTTCAGCTTCGCCAAGAACAACCTGAACAAGAGCGAGCTGGCCGGCGTCTGCTTCTCCCCGGACGGGAACACCCTGTTCTTCAACCTCCAGACTCCCGGACTCACCGTGGCGATCTGGGGCGACTTCGCCCGCGGCAGCTTCTAAAGCCGACGGCTCACTCGGGCGCGTTGCCGGGCTCTTCCATGGGCGGAATCATGGGAGAGCCCGGCAGGGCCTGATCCAAGGCGTCCGGATCGGCCGGCGAAGGCTCGCTTCCGGAATCGACCGGTTCCGGCGGGGCGGGCTGAACATCCTGCATCGGATCGACGGGAGCCACTTCAGCCGGGTCCATCTGGTGGATGTAGCCGTCCCGATTCGTCTCTTTGGTCAAGACCGTGCGGATTGTCAGGCGGATCGGCTTGCCGGATTCGGGCAGCATCCTCTCCATCCGCTCCACCTCTTCCGGGGTGAAGGTGAACGGGCTCCGAATCGTCGCCAAAACCGACGTCTCTCGTTCGAGGGCCTTGAGCTCAACTCCGACCAGGTCGCGCCCCGGCTGGGATCGCAGGACCATCTTGATCGCATCCTCGATGCCGCTCTTCTGAATCTGCCTGTTCAGAGTGGCGATGAAGTTCCAGGTCAGGCCGATCGCCAGCAGTCCGATGAGCCCCAGGCTGGGAGCGTTGCGTCGGATGAACCCGGCCCGGCTCTCCTTGTCCTCCAGATGGGGACGGAATCCGACGGCGAAGAAGACCCCCGACGCCGCCACCTGGATCGCCACGAAGTTCGCGAAGAAGAGAGTGAACGCGCCGAAGGCCGGGCCCAGAGCTCCCCGAGCCAGGAGCAGACCGCAGACAGAGAGCGGCGGAACCAGTGCGGTGGCGATGGCGACCCCGACCATGCCGCCGCTGATCTTCTTGCTGGTGCAGCTGTAGGCCCCGGCCGCCCCGCCCGCAATCGCGACCAGGAGGTCCAGAATTCCGGGACTCGTGCGGCTGAAGACCTCGGTGCCGACCGGAATGTCGGAGTGGATCCGGCCGATGATCCAGGCGATCGCCAGCACCATCAGGGCGCCGATGACCTCGCTGGTGATCGACCGCCGGATCATCGACTCGTTGCCGTCCACGATGCCGAGGGCGAGGCTGAGGATCGGCCCCATGAGCATCGCGACCAGCATCGCCCCAATGACGACCGCCGTGCTGTTCTGCAGCAGGCCGTAGGAGGCGATGACCGTCGCCAGTCCATTCAGGATCAGGTAGGGAGCGTCGAGCTTGGCCCCGCCTCCGACTTCCGTTCGAATCTGGGCTTTCAGGTCTTCGTTCATGGGCCGGACGGAGGCCAGCATACCGACCTAGTAGACTTCCGCCCATGGATCGCTTCGTCGTGCCCGCTTCCGCCGAGACCTGGGTGGAGGGCGCCCGGCAGACCGACTTCCCCATTCAGAACATCGCCTTCGGTACCGGAACCACGAAGTCCGGGGTCGAGGCGATCTTCGCCGCCATCGGGGACCAGGCGGTCAACTGCCAGGAGCTTCTCGAATCCGGCCTGCTCGATCCCGAGCGGTACCCGGCGCTGTTCGGCTTCTACGACCTGGCAGAAGGGGCCCTGCCCGAGCTTCGGCGCGACCTCTTCGAGCTGCTCCGGTCGGACAATCCCACCCTTCGAGACGACCGGTCCCTGCTCCGCCGGGCCCTGGTGGCTCAGTCCGACCTGCAGATGTCGGTGCCGATCCCGCCTCCGGCCTACGTGGACTTCTACTCCGGAATCCACCACGCCGAAAACGTCGGCCGCCTCTTCCGTCCGCAGGGCGAGCCGCTGCTGCCCAACTATCGGCACATTCCCATCGGCTACCACGGCCGGGCAGGGACGATCGTGCCCTCCGGGACGCCGATCATCCGTCCGAAAGGCCAGTTCCGTCCGCCGGATTCGGCCGGCCCGGAGTTCGGACCGACCCAGGCGATGGACTTTGAGCTGGAGATGGGCTTCTATGTTTCCGAGGGTCAGCCGATGGGCCGCCGGATCACCTGCGCCGCCGCCGGCGACCACATCCTCGGCCTGGTGATCGTGAATGACTGGTCGGCCCGCGACATTCAGCAGTGGGAAGGCCAGCCGCTGGGTCCCTTCCTCAGCAAGTCCTTCGCGACCACCGTCTCTCCCTGGATCGTTCTTCCCGACGCCCTTGAACCTTTCCGAATCGAAGGAATGGAGCAGGACCCGCCCGTCCTCCCGTACCTGCGGCGTCAGGGCGAGCAGCACTATGACATCAGGCTGGAGGTCCGGATCAAGACGAAGAAGATGAAGACGTCTGAGGTCCTCGCCACGTCGAACATGAAGCATCTCTACTGGTCGATGCCCCAGCAGCTGGCCCATATGACCGTGAACGGCACCCCGGCGGAGTTCGGCGACCTCTACGCCACCGGCACCATCAGCGGCCCCGAGCCTGGGCAGGCCGGCTCGATGCTGGAGCTGGCCTTCAAGGGCTCCCAGCCGATCACCCTCTCCACCGGCGAGACTCGGGCCTGGCTGGAAGACGGAGACGAAGTGACCCTCCGCGCCTGGGGCGAGGCCGACGGCTTCCGAATCGGTTTCGGCGACTGCTCGGGAGTGATCCAGCCGGAGCGCTAGGTTTCGGGCAGGGATACCGGACTCATCCCACGGGGCTACATCTGGAAGGTGTGATAGAGTGTGGAATGTGAAAGCCGCAGCGGCCGATCCTGTCCACGAGAGTGTTGTTCTGGCTTCGACGCTCACCATCTCGTTGAGTCATCCTCTCTCGACCAAAGAGGCCGACCGTCAGGTCGCAGGCCTTCCGGCAGAGATACATTTGCCCGGCGAAGACCTGGTATTCCACCGCCGCGTCCCGTGCGTCGGCTTTTGCGATTGGGCGGCTGCCAACTCGGAAGGCGAGGTCAAGCGCGTCCTCATTCCGGAATCCGAAAAGGCCCGTTTCAGCGACTTCAAGCTCAGGACGCCCGCCGGAAGCCTCTCCTCTGAGTGCGCCTCTGCCCTTTCGGGCTTTCATGACCCGCTTCTCGTCATCCGCGAGGAGCTGAGATGATGCGGCGCGGCTTCACCCTGACTGAGATTCTGGTCGCGACGGCGGTCATCGCCGTTCTGGCAGGCATCGTCTATGCCGTCGGATCCTCCGCTGTCCGAAGCGCGAAGGAGACCCGCATCATCAGCAACCTCCGCCAAGTCCACCTGGCCGTCAGCCTCTATCGGGAGGAACAGCCGGGGTGTTGCGCCGTAGTCGGAACCCCCGCCGAGATGGGACTGCCGAGCGAAACTGCCCTTGATGCGATTGTTCGAAGGGTCTTTCCAGATCGCCAAAGCCTGGGCCCCGGCCAGCCAATCCACCCGTACCCCTACATTCCGGCCGCGTCACCACCGAGGTACCAGTACCATGATTGGTGGGACCGCCACGTTCAGGCCACCGAGGGAAATCCGATTCTGCTGGCAGACTTTTCGAGCTCGGAGTCGAAGAATCTGGCCACCGGTCTTGGACCGTTCTCGGGCCTCGGTCTGCGGCTCTCTGGCGCGATCACCAAGAAGTCTGGGTTTGGAAGGCCGACGTCTGTCTTGTGGTGGAACCCTTAGCCTTGCCAGCGAACTTTGACCATTCAACACCAAGTGAAGCAAATGAGCATCTGCTCTCCAAAACCTTACAATGACCTTGGCATGCTGCTTCTACCAGGAGAACAAGTGCGTCGGAAGCTCGACGACGTTCCGTCAACGGATTCTCTTCCCTGGCTTCGGCTGTCAGAGCGTGCCCAAGATGGGTTTCGCCTGCGTCGCATTCTTCTGAGGTGAGAGGAGTGCGCTGGCTCACTGAGTCGGGCCCGCGGGGCCGTCGGATCCTCTCCGGCGGCCTCGCCGTGCTGGGAACAGTCTTGGTGTGGTGCGGCTGGATGTGGCAGACCGAATGGCGCTTCCAGGCAGCCATCACTCGGTTGTTGCGTGACGGAATCGTGCAGCGTCCGATCCGGCTGGTCAACGGCCTTTCGGAGATCTCCGACAAAAAGTGGAAGCAGATTCATGCACGGGCCATCAAGGCGGTTGGTCCGGTCGAGGTTCGCATCCTGGAGCGGATGGACTCTCAGCAGAACAGCCCAAGATCGTACCGGGTGCGACTCACCGGCCGGACCGGCGTCGCTGAGATGACCTTGGCAGGAATGGATCCCACCGGCGGCAACAGCTCCATGGTCCTCACGCCTGGCCTCGCCCACTTGGCCATTCTCTCTCTGCTCGCAGGCGATACGACCAAAATGCCGGATGGTCCACGCCAGGCTGCCAAGATCTCCGCATATGGCCGTCAGTGGGCGGAAGAGAAAGGCTTCCTCGCTCAGCTCGGTTTCCATGAGTGGCACATCCTCGGAATGCAGGTCCCGATCCCTCTGGACGACGTCGGGGAGTCACTGGCTCTTTCTCAGCCAGGCGACTGAGCCGAATCTGCTTCGGCGACTGCCCGGGAGTCATCCAGCCGGCACGCTAGGTATCCAAAACGGGCCCGGCGGCAGTTCGCCGTGAGCGATCGACGACCACGAAATCCGCCTCCAGGGAAGATGGGATTCGTGCCAGACTGCAGGCGTGATGGACTCGACGACGGGAGCCCGGGTGCCGGCGTGGCAGGACCTTCCTGGCGAGGCGGAAGTCACTCAGTAAGAGGCCGATTACCTGTTCGATCTGCGCGGATTTCGGGTGCTCCGAGGAGCGCTTCGTCCGGACCGGCTGGAACGGATCAACGCCTGGATCGACTCGCATGATCTCGACTCGCTTCAGCCCGGGCAATGGATCGGCGACGTCGAGGTGCATCGCTACGGATCGAAGGATGGCGTCAACTTCCAGAACATCATCGAAGGCGGGCCGGTCTTCGAGGAACTGATCGACCATGCCGCCTGGATCGACCAGGTTCGGCGGTACATCGAGGTGGACGACCATTGGCTCTCCATCGAAGAGAACTTCCTGAACGTCCGGGAGTCGGGCGGATACATCCCGATCCACTCCGGCGGCCAACTCGTCCGCTTCACGAGCGACTTTCGGAACAGCGCGGGCCGCTGGGCAGTGGGCCAGATCAACATTCTCATGGCCCTGAACGACATCGGCGAAGGCGATGGGCCGACGACGGTGGTGCCGGGCGGGCACAAGTCGCACGAGGACCATCCGCAGCGCAAGACCGCCTGGAATCCGGACCGGCAGACGTCGGGGGCCGAGGCGGTCGGCATGGTGCAGGTCCCCCTGAAGGCGGGCGATGCCCTGATGTTCACCGACGCGATCACCCACGGCTCGATGCCTCGGACGAACCCGGGACAGAGGCGGGTCCTGATCTATCGGTACGCGCCGCACCTCCTGGCGAACCGCTTCCACTACCTTCCCTCGCCCGAGCTCCTCGCCCGGCTGACCCCCGAGCGGCGGCGGCTGGTCATGTCGGTTCCGCCTCGATTTCGGCCGGGCCGAGCGGTGACCGGCGCCGATTTCGAGGGGTTCGAGTGGCGTCAGACTTGAGGAACCGGCCCTCCCCCGGGCTATCATGAACCGCATGGCAGAAACGGTTTGGTTCGAAGACGAGCACAGCGACGACTACCCGGAATCGCTCTACCGTTTTCAAGGGGTCGTCCCAATGATCGAGACTCTGGCCGACTTCGACGAGTCGGCGATGGAGGTCTACCGAGCCGTCGGAGTCGTCGGCGTGCGCCGGGCCTTCGACCCCGAAGAGGTTCAAGCGGTCATCAACGCCCTCGCCGAGCTGGTCAGTCGCGAGAGCCTTCCGGAGGGGGTTCAGCTTCAGTTCGAGAGCCGGGCGCGGGACATCCTGCCGTCGCTCCACGGGCCGGACCGGCTGGATGCAGTGCGCAAGTTCATGCTCTTCGTCCATCTGGACTCCCGGTTGGAGCGGATGGTCTATCACCCGGCGCTCATGCCGATCCTCCAGTCCATCCTGGGCGAGGACCCGCACATGTTCCAGGACATGGCCCTGCTGAAGCCGCCGGGGATCGGTCGGGAGAAGCCCTGGCACCAGGACAACGCCTACTTCAAGGTTCCGCAGTCGGCCGAGGTCGTCGGCGTCTGGGCCGCGCTGGACGAGGCGACCGAGCAGAACGGCTGCATGTTCTTCCGCCCCGGCGGCCACCGGTCTGGTCCCCTGCCCCACTTCAACCGCCGGGACTGGCAGATCTGCGACTCCGACATCCTGGACCTGGAGGCGGTCTCCGCGCCGCTGCCTGCCGGAGGCATGGTCATCTTCAACGGCCTGACCCCCCACGGCACCCCCAGCAACCGCTCCAACACCCGCCGCCGGGCCCTGCAGTTCCACTATCGAGGAAAGTCGGTGCAGGAGACGAGCGACCAGGAGCGACTCGACACCTTCGGCGCAGAAGGGGTCGGGGCCAGCTGCTGAAGGAGCTTCGGCCTCAGGCCCGGAGCAGGGCGTCCACCTTCGCCTTGATCGCCTCCTCGCTGCCCGGAACGCTGAGGACATCACACTCGGTGCCCAGGATGAAGGGGTGGCCGGTCTGCCTCATCTCGCTGACCAGCCGGCGAGTCTGCTCCACCACCTCATCGACCGAGCAGAGCGAGTCGGAGTAGAACCGCTTGCTGGGGAGGTTGCCGTACAGCACGATCTCCTTGGGAAGCAGGGCGGCGTCTTCGGCGAGGGTGCGGGAGCTTCCCAGGCTCAGGAGTTCCGGCCGAAGCTGGGTGAACGATTCCACCATGGCGGGGACAAGTTCGCCGCAGTCGTGGAAGATCACCTGGACGCCTTGGGCATGAACCTCCTCGATCAGCCGCCGATTCGGCTCGATCACCAGCCTCTGGAAGACGTCGCTCCCCTCGGCGATCTGATTCGGCGAGAAGTAGGCGATGTTCGCCGCCGGCTCGCAGATGAAGACGACCCGGGCCCCGGCGTCGATCTGAGCGTAGAGGGTGCGGCGGATGGCGGCTTCGGCCAGCTTCAGGGTCTGCTCCAGCATCTCGACCTCCTCGTCGTCCTCGCCGGACATCCCCATGCCGCTCATGAAGACCGGCTCGATCGGGGTCGCCATGAGCTTGGTCGTCAGGCTGAACGGGCCGATCGCCATGCCGCAGGGGACCTCCCGGCCCTCATCGGCCACCCGGCGGACGGCTTCGGCGGTCGCCCGGGCCCGGGGGCTCAGCGGCTTTTCACGAGTGACTCCCGCAATCGTTGCGTCGCTCGGGGCGGCATCCAGATGGGCGGTCGCCGCATCCTCCGCGCCGATCCCCATGAAGCCGGTGAGCAGGTCCTCCTTTTCCACCTTCAGGTCCATCAGCGGCAGGGCGACGGGGCAGCCGTAGCGTCGCGCCGCTTCGAGGCAGACTTCGCCCAGCCGCACCCCGTCCAGAAGGATGTCGGCCGAATCGGGCTTCTCGTGGAGCACCAGATCGGTCCCCACCGGGAATCGGGCGCCGCGTTCGGCGAGGTCAAGAAAGAGATTCGGCATAGGTTCGGAAGGCGAGGGCCTGAGGGAGCGGGGTCTTGGCCGGGATCTCGCACCCGGCTCCGATGACGTAACGGTCGCCGGCGGCGGCGTGGCAGGCGGCCAGGTCG
>JAKRSE010000293.1 GCA_022402505.1 Fimbriimonadaceae bacterium
CACCCCCGCCAGAGCGATTCCCGCTCCCATGAAGATGTACATCCCGCTGATTCCCAGGATCGTGACCAGCGGTCCGGCGATCGCGTAGCCGAAGGGCTGGATCCCCGTCTGGATCATTCCCCAAAGACTGGAGACGCGGCCTCGGACCGCATCGGGAAAGCCCGCCTGGATGTAGGTGGTCACCGGCAGCCAGATGTAGGCGACGGCCAGGCCGCATGCCGCATTCAACGCGAGATAGGCCCAGTAGTCGCGAGCCCAGGCCATCGGGATGCAGAGCAGGCCGATCGCCAGATGGGCGAGACCATAGGCGAGGCCGATGCGACGGAGGTCGGTCCGGCCGATCCAGAGGCTGGATATGGCCAGAACCAGGAAGAAGGACATCTCCACCAGGCTGATGGTCCAGAACTCGCCGCCGAACCAGGCCTCGTTCGTCGCCAGATAGACGACCATCCAGCCGGAGATGAAGAGGTTGCTGATGAGGGCGCAGATCAGCGCGGGGGCCAGGAAGGGATCCTGCCGAACGACCGAGATGCCTCGAAGGACCTCGCGCCAGGTGCCTTCGTCCTTATGGTCGCCCTGGTCGGGGCGCAGCGCCGGCAGGCCGCCGATATACCAGGCCGAGACCAGGAACGTGGCGGCGTTGATGCCGGCCGAGATCGGGAGAAAGAGGTCGGCGAACGCCAGCTGGATCGGACCGAGAATCGAGACGCTGAGCGCCTGGGCCAGCAGCAGCACGAGCATCTGGGTCGAGACCGCCAGGCTGTTCGCGTCCAGCAGCCGCTCCGGAGGCACCAGATTCGGAATCGCTGCCGTCCGGGCGGGAAGAAAGAAGGCGTTGATCGAGCTGAGCAGGGCGCCCGCCCCGGCCAGCAGCCAGACCGAAAGCAGGTCGGGGGCGAGCAGGGCAAGCAGTCCAAGCGCACCCGTTACGATGGCGGAACCCACATCGGACCAGACCATCAAGGGCCGCCGATCCATGCGGTCGGCCACCCGGCCCGCATAGGGGCTTAGGAGGAGAAAGGGAAGGGCCGTGCAGAAGCCGACCAGGCCCACCTGCCAGTCGGCATCGCCCGCAAGCTGCTTGGCCACGAACAGGATGACCAGATAGTAGAAGCCATCGCCCATCTGGCTGATGGCCTGGCCGATGAAGAGCCGGCGGAACGCCGGAATGGAGAGCGCCGAACCACCGTGAATCATCGGCCGGGATGCTACCGCTGTCGGCCTTCGGCCCCCTGGCCCGGTCCGGGTCGGTTTTGAAGTAGAATCCCGTCCGGCCATGGCCCAAGTCGACGTTCATATCACCGCCCGCGACGAACAGGTGGACAAGCCCTGGATCTGGCGACTCAGCCGAGACTTCAACCTGGTCGTGAACATCGTCCGCGCCAATGTGGATGCGGACATGGGTTGGATCCATCTCCGGCTCGATGGTCCCGTGGAAGAGATCCAGCGGGCGACCGCTTTTCTGAATCAGTCGGGGATGCACGTCGACGCCAAGCAGCGCTCCGTCCAGGCGGGATGACGCTCGAAGCGTTCTGGCAGGAGACGATCTCCGAGGCTGAATCGGCGCCTCTGGAGTTCGAGATCGGCCCGCCCGGCGACCGGCGCTCGGAATCGCACTCGGTCCGGGAACTGATGTTCCGTGGAATCGACGGTTCTCCTCGATACGGATGGCTGGCCGAGCCGACTGCACCTCTCGGGCCCGGCTTCCTATGGATTCCACCCTACAGCCGATGGTCCATGCTCCCGAACGAGTACGGAACCCGGGCCGGTCTCGCCTCCCTCAGCTTCAATCTCTTCGGTGAATCGGCTTTTCACGAAGAGTCCTACACCCCGGCTCGCGGCTACTTTGCGGAAGGGATCGAGAGTCGGGAGACGTGTGTCTTCCGCCGAATCGCCCAGGACTGCGTCCTGGGCTTGAGGGTTCTGGCCGAGTCCGGCGCGGCCGATCCGGAGAGGCTCGGGGCCTCGGGAATGAGCCAGGGCGGCGGGGTTTCGGTCTGGCTGGGCGCCTGGTCGTCCCGAGTGAAGGCCGTCTCGGCCGAGATGCCCTTCCTCGGCGGGATCGGCCGGATCCTTGCCGAAGACCGCCCGTTCCGCTATCCCATCAAGGAGCTGACCGATTGGATCGGCGGTGATCCGGAGCGGCGGGTCGTGGCCCAGGAGACTCTGGGACACTTCGACACGATCCGGCTCGCCGCCCACTGCCGGGTTCCCACTCGCATGAGCCTCGGCTTGAAGGACCCTGCCGTCCGGCCCTGGCAGGTGGAAGAGGCGTTCGAAGCCCTGCCCGGCAACCGTGAACTCGTTCGGCTGGACTGGGGCCACGACTGGCACCCGGACATGATCAGCGGCGGCCGCGACTGGCTGATTCGCCACCTCTCCTGAAGCGGCCGAGTCAGGAACAGGCCGGGTCGGAGGCGAGGGCGAACCGGGAGAGGTCGTCCGGAGACAGGATCACGACGTTTGGCTGGATCGCATCGCGAAACTCCTCCAGGCTGAGCTCCAGGCCGAGCCCGGACTCCTTCATCTCCTCGTGAAACCGGAGCAGGACCTCGCCTTCGGTGGGTTCATAGGGAAGGGCGTCGACCCAGAGGCCGGGGCGGGCCTCATCGCTCTGGTAGGCCACCGAAGCCACCCAGAGTCGAGCGGCATCTTCTTCCCGGTCGGCCCAGCGGCCGCTCAGGACCTCCAGGCCGAGATCGGTCAGGGCTCGGTGGACCGACTCTTCTGCCGATCGGACCTCGGATCGGACCAGGCAGTTGGCGCCAGGGTCGGCGGCCGTCAGCAGAATTCGGCCCTGCGAAAGCTCCATCCAGACCCGGCGGGGCAGGCCGAGCCTGTCCAGCGCCTCGGGGAGATCCTTCCAGGAAACGTGCAGAACCATGAATCGTTGCCGAGGATACCAAGCCGGCTCGAACGCCGAGGGAATGGTCTATGATGGAGCGAGGAACAATGCTGTTCAGCACCCCGGACATGAGAGTGGCGCATCTCCTGCGCCGATTCGGCTTTGGAGCCACCTGGAGCGACTTCGAGCGGTTCCGGGCGATGGGCGAAGCGAAGACCCTCGACTTCCTCCTGTCGCCGGAAACGGGCCGATTCGCCGACCCCCACCGATTCTGCCTTCCGATGCGGGAAGATGGAGGGGTTGAGATCGGAACCTGGCGTTTCGGCCCTTGGTTCCTCAGCCGCCTCCTCTGCCTGGAGAACCCTCTGCAGGCCCGGCTGGTCGTCTTCTGGCATGACCACTTCGCCGTCAGCGATCACAAGGTCGAGAACGGACCGATGATGCTGGACTACATGCAGAACCTCATGGCCGAGCCGTTCGGCCGGTTCCCCGGCATCCTCAAGCGGATGGTCACTCGGCCCGCCTTCCTCAAGTATCTGGATGTCCGGATGCTGATCCGGGGTCGGACCAACGAGAACCTCGCCCGAGAGCTGCTGGAGCTCTACACCCTTGGGATCGGGAACTACACCGAGCAGGACATCCAGGAGACGGCCAAGGCTCTATCGGGCTGGAGCTACCTCGACACCTTCTATTCCGAAGAGGAGACGGACATGGACCGGCTAGGCAACATGGCTCGTGGCGACAAGGTCTATTCCGCCTTCGCATTGATGCCCGACCACATCGACGACTCGGAGAAGACGGTGCTCGGCCGGAAGGATCGGTTCCCGGGCCTCAGCATCCTGGACCACACCGCCGGCCATCCTTCCACCGCCCGGCACATCTGCACGAAGCTCTGGGAGCATTTCGTCTACGTGGAGCCGGAAAAGCCGATCATCGACGCATTGGTCAAGGTCTACACCCGGACACAGGGGAGCATCGCCGACGTCCTGAGGGAGATGACCAAGCGGCCCGAGTTCTGGTCCGAAAAGGCGGTGGACTGCCACGTCAAGAGCCCCTTCGACCTGATGGTCGGGCTGGCCCGGGCGCTTCGACAGCACGAATGGCTTCGGGCCAAGATGCAGGCCGACGCGGCCTGGAACGAGAAGCCGGACCTGGAGGCGTTCAACGAGATCGCCGGGATGTTCTACATGATGAGTCAGATGGGGATGCACCTGATGTATCCCGATGATGTGGACGGCTGGGCCTGGGGCAAAGGCTGGCTCAGCACCGAGGCCATCACCACGCGGGCCAACTGGAGGGGGATGGCCCTCTGGCGAAAGGAGAGGGAGGACTTCTACGTTCCTCACGTCGGGCTCCAGCCGTTGCTGGATGACATGTGGCGCGAGCGGGATCAGAGCCTGGAGGAGTTCACCGACCGGTTCCTGGCTCGGCTGGATGCGCGGTTGAGCGCCGAGAGCGCCCAGACGTTGCGGACGTTCTTCTCCCAGCGCGGGATGCCCAAGATCGAGGACACGCCGGACGGCCGACGAGCCTTCGGATGGCATCTGACCGAAGGCTTGACGGTGGTGCTTCGGGCCCCCAGCTATCACGTTCAGTGACCGCCGGCGGGCCGGACGGGTTCAGAGCGGGCCGATGTGGATTGTGACCAGAACCAGGATGACGGCCAGCAGGACGGCGACCCAAGACTTCCAGCGGCCGACCTCTCGAGAGGCGGTCGATTCGGCTTCGCCCTGGACCAGGGTCAGAGAGGGGCTCGACTCGCCCTCAGGCAGGGGGTGGGAGGGGCCGGGATGGGCCATGCCCTCTCACTCTGCACTTTTCGTGCCGGCATCCCAGCTCAGGCGGTCGAGGTCCGCGGGTTCGACCCGGCGAACCATCCCGTCGGCCAGGACCAGGGGAGTCGGTCGGTCCGGCGAGGTGACCAGGTCGGCCCGCCGGCCATAGGCATTGGCGGTCGGAGCGAGCGAGGGGAAGATGATCGGGGTGAACGGCGAGTTCTCCGGGTCCCGGCTCGGGGCTCCCTTTGCGGTCTCGTTGAAGCTGAATCCGCCCCGATCGCCCTCCGCCGCGACTCCGGGTCGCAGGTAGAAGCCGGGCTCGCGAACATAGAGGCGATAGCGGTCCATCCAGTCCGCTTCGGGATGGCGGTGGTCGTGGACTTCCGAATAGAGAAGGGCCGCCTGCGCCATCGCCCGAAGCTGGGTCATCGTCCGGCTCTCCTGCCCCGACATTCGGCTGCTCTGAATGACGGGGATCATCATGGCGAGGGCGATGATGAGGCCCAGGCCGAGGATCAGGGCCAGCGAGAGCGCCACAAACTTGACCGAAGCCAGCTGAGGAGCCTGGGGCTGGGAGTCCGAACTCACAGCATGGATGATGGCTGGAAAAACGGTGCGGCCGGCGGGCCCGACTCAGTTCAGGAAGAGGAGTCCGGAGGCTCGCCGCTCCAGACTGAGACCTTCGCCCCTGAGAGACTGGCCGACGGCCTCCAAGGCGTCTCCATCCTTGAGGGTCCACTCGGCCCGCTGATTCAGGTTCGACAGGCCGACCTCGACCGGGATGCCATAGCGGAACGCCAGGGCTCGGGCCAGGTCCAGAACCGTGCCGACCGGGGGCCGGACCGGAGCTTCATCCCCCGCACCCGGGAGGACGACGGTCACCGGATCGAACCGATCGCTGAAGGTGATCGTGACGGCCGCGGGCCCGGGCTGATCGTTCTCCAGCTCGATGCTGTTCCGAACTCCGCCGCGGATCGTGCGGGTCAGCACGGTTTCGCCGCTGGAGCTGTAGACGGCGCGGAACTCCAGGTCCTGCCGACTGAGCAGGTTCACCACAACCTTTCCGGACCGCCAGCTGAGTCGGGGCGACATCTCGTCCGCCTGGCTGGGGAGGATGCCCGCGCCCGTGGCGCCGGTCACATCGCGGAACTGACTGGAAAGCAGGAGCCCGAAGACGGATGCGGCCGCCACACCGGCCAGGCTCCACCGAGCCCAAGGCATGGAGAACCAGCCGCGCGAGGCTGCGGCGGTCTTGGCTTCCTGGTCGATGCGGCTCAGGATGCGCTCCTTCAGGAAGGCGGGGGTCTCCGGCGTCTCCATCTGGAGGCCTTCCAGATCCTGCATGACTTCACGGAAGGCGTCGTAGTCGGCACGCAGGTCAGGATCGGAGGCCAGAGCCGACTCGAAGGCCTGGGACAGCCCGGGGTCGAGCAGGCCCTCGTAATGGTCCGAGAAGAAGTCCCTTGCCTTGTTCCTGTTCATCCTGATGCCTTCACTTGCCTTCTGTGACTTCAGCCGAGCTGAAAGAGTTCCGTCTGTCCCGACAACTGTTGCCGAAGGGCCATTCGAGCCCGGTTCAGCCTGCTTTTGACCGTTCCGATCGGCAGGTCCAAAGCCTCGGCGATCTCCTCATAGCTGAGCGCCTCCACGTGATACATGATCAGCATCGCCTTCTGGTACTCCGGCAGATGCTGGAGCGCTTCGGTGATGGCGGTCTCGCGGGCGTTTCGCTCGGCTTCGACATCCGGCGTCGGGGCGTCGTCTTCGATCTCCCGAACCGTCTCTTGGCCCTGCGCGTTGATGTTCGAGTCGATCGAGACGTTGCGGCCCGACTTGTCCCGCTTGCGGCGGTCCAGAGCGCAGTTGGTGATGATCCGGTAGAGCCAGGTGCCGAAGGCGCTCTGGCCGCGGAAGTTCTTGAGGGCGCTGTGAACCCGGACGAAGGCTTCAGCGACGATGTCCGATGCCTCATCGGAGTTCCGAGCGAGCCGGTAGGCGTACTGGTAGGCCCGGTCGATGTGGGCCTCCACCAGCTGATCGAAGGCTCCCCGGTCCCCGGCCTGGGCCCGCTGGATCAGCACCTGGTCATCGGCGGCGGTCCGTTTCATCATGAGATGTGCGACCTGCGTCGCCCGGCCGCCTCGTCCACGGCAGCCTGCTCCTCCTCTGAGAGATCCCGGTCGGGGCGGCCCTTCACCAGCTTCTTGCCGAAGACGCGGGAGGTGGTCCGGCCGACCTGCGAGGTGATGACGAGGCCGTTGCCATCATCGTCGAAGAGGGCCAGGGAGAAGCTCTGCTCCCCGCGGACATCCTCGAAGGCGTCGTAGCGCACCAGGCCGGAAAAACGCTTGGCGGTATCGACCCTCGCCTCCAGTGCGTCCAGCCGCTCGCGGTGGGCCTGAAGGGCGGCCGCCTGGGCCCGTCGGTCGGCATGATGCGATTCCAGCATCGCCTGCAGGTCCGTGCCCTCCGAACCGTCCATGAGGCCTTTCAGCCGCCGCTCCAAGCCCCGGATCCGCATCGCCAGAACGACGGTGACGGTCCCAAGGACCAGAGCCGAAGCACCCAAGACAATGAACAGAAGCGGAGCAGAGCCTGTCATGAAACCGGGAGCCCGAGGTCCCGCGTGGAGTATAACCGCAATCGGAGAAGCGAAGGCGGTATGGAGGCGGCGGCAGGGGTTCAGGCCATGCAGGGAAGCAGGCGGAAGAGGGTGCTCTTCACCGGCTTCGGGGTCTTTCTTCTGTTCGTTCTCGCCTTCGCCATCTTCTTCTATTTCAACTTCCGGACCATCGAGGTCGCCGGCCCGTCGATGGAGCCGACGCTCCAGCCGGGCCAGAAGGTCTTGGTCACCCGAGCCTACTGGCTGGTCGGAGAGATCCGCAACGGCGACATCGTGGTGGCCGAAACCCGGGATCCGGAAGGAGCCGAAAGCTACGTCATCAAGCGCGTTCACGCCAAGGGAGGCGAAGTGGTGGACTTCCTGAACGCACCGGACAACTGGAACTTCCTCAACGGCGAATACCGAGTCCCCGACGGGGAGTTCTATCTGCTGGGAGACAACAAGCCGGCGTCGGAAGACAGTCGGGTGTTCGGTGCGGTGGATGCCGGCCGCATCCTGGGCAAGGTGCTCGTGCTTGGTCTGACGCTGAGTCTGACAAACTAGAAGGTCTATGTCGAAGTTCCCGTGCGGCCGCTCAGGCCGGCAACAGTTGGAGTTCCACCCGGCCCCGTTCCGGGCCCCGCTCCGGGCCTTCGCATCTCTGGTCTTCCCGTGGCAGGAGGACAGCATTCTGCTCTGCCGGATCAGCGACCGGGGATGGTGCATCCCCAGCGGCCGCGTGGAGCCGGCCGAGACCAGTCAGGAGGCGGCCCTCCGAGAGGCGGTTGAAGAGGCGGGAGCGATCCTGAACCCCATCGTCTACATCGGCTGCTACCGGATCACCGAGCGGTCCGAGGTGCGGTGGGCCGACGTCTATGCCGCTTCGGTCGAAGGCCTCGTGGACCTTGATCCTCAGTTCGAATCCACCGGAAGGCGGTTTGTCACCCTCGAGCAGGTTCCGGACATCTACTACGTCTGGAACGACCTGACCGAGGCCGTCTTCGTCCATTCTCGGGAGACGCTCCGGCGACACCTCTCCTTCCTCAGCAACTGAGGTCGGCTGTGGAAAACTTGGTCGAAATTCGACCGCAATTTTGGCCGACCTGTGATAAGTTAAGAATGTCCCTGAGAGGCGGACGGCGAAGGAAGATCCGGGGAACCGGCCTCCCAGCCGAAGAGCCTCGGGAGGGGATGACTCTTGATGGAGGTGATGCCTGAACTGACTGAAGACACGCCGCCGGATTCGTCCGGGTGACATTCAAGAGGCTCATGCAACGGGTTTCAGCTCTCTGTCCGGAAGGAGGGCGGGAGATTCGGAGCTGAGGCCGCCGGCCCTGATCAAGCCGGCAGCCTCGTTCTTCCGCCGCGACCCGGGTCTGCAGCCGGGTCGCAGGCTGAAAACAGATGACAGATGGTCGGGAAGTAGGTGTGGCAGAACGCTCGTCTCATCCTCGATTCGGTTCCGGGTGGCTCCCTTGAAGGGCAGTCGGTCGAAGGCGGCCCGCCGGCGGGCAGTCTCAACGACGGGAATTGCGGGGATGAGCGGCAGGTTTTGCCGGCGCCGATCTCTCTTCTCATCTGCATCTTCAGGACCGGGACGTTCTTGATCGTTCTGTCTTCCTGGTTGCCGGGGTCCGGTCGCCTGTCGGCCGGACCCTATCATTTGTGAGGGCGGTCAGATGTCGTCCGCCAGGGATCGAGGAGCCTTCCACCTCTGTGGCGTCGGCCGGGCGGAACCCGCTGATCAGGCGGCTTCCGCCGGTTCGGCCAGCGAGACGGTTCCGCAGAACTCCACGGTGGCCTGAGCGGTGACCTCGTTGTAGGCGAGGACGGCCAGCGAGGGCAGCCTCCCTTCCAGCGTCCGCTTCAGACCGAGGCGTACCTGGGTGGGGACGACGACGACCGGGGTTCGGCCATCCGCCTGGGAGCGGTCGCAGGCGTCCTGAACCGCCTCCAGCAGCCGGCCCTGGACATCGGGCCCCAGGGCGAGCATGACTCCGCCCGGGGTCTGCTGGACGGATTCCTGCAGCTTCTGCAGGGTCGGGCCGTCGAGGGCGATGCAGGGAAGGGCCCCTGCCTCGTCCAGATGCTGCCGGGTGAGGGTGCGGGCGATGGAGGCGCGGACCAGTTCGCCCAGCTGCTCGGGGTCCTTCACCCGCTGGCCGTAGTCGGCCACCGTCTCGAAGATCGCCACGAGGTCTCGGATCGGAACCCTCTCGCGCAGAAGGTGTTGGAGGACCTTTTGGACGTCGCCCATCTGGGCATTCTCGTTCAGGTCGCCGACCAGCGAGGGATGAGTCTCCTTCACCTGGTCCACGAGCTTGACCACGTCCTGCCGGCTGAGAAGCTCGGCGGAGTGGTTCTTGACCACCTCGGCCAGATGGGTTGAGATCATGGCCGACGCCTCGACGCAGGCATAGCCGTTCCGTTCGGCCATCTCGCGGAGTTTGGGTTCGATCCAGACTGCATCGAGGCCGAACACCGGCTCCTTGGTCGCGACTCCATTGATGGGAGTCACCACCATGCCGCTGTCGATCGCCAGGAGCAGATCGGGTTCCGCCACGGCACGGGCGACCTCTTCGCCCCGGACCTTGACGACGTACTCGGTCGCCGAAAGCAGGGCGTTGTCTCGAATGCGGACTCCGGGCATCACGTAGCCCAGCTCCAGCGCAATCTGCCGTCGAGTCGCTCCGATCCGGTCGGTCAGATCGCCGCCGGCTCGCGGATCGGCCACCTTGGTCAGACCGTAGCCGAGTTCGATCTCCAGCGTATCGACCGAGATCAGCGGCAGCACGGAATCGGGATCGCTTGAGGCGGTCTGATCGGGGTTCACTTCCGGCTCCACCGGCTTGGCGTCCTCGGGAGCTTCCATGGAGGGGACGATGCCGGGGTTCTTTTCGATCACTCGGCTCAGGACGAACAGACCGCCGCCCACCAGAAGAAAGATCAGTGTCGGAAAGCCGGGGATGAGTCCGAAGACGGCAATGGCCACTCCCGCCGAGCCCAGGACCCGGGGGTTGGCGGTGAGCTGGCCGAAGATGATGCCGCCCATGCCGACTTCCTGACCGGCGCGGGTGACCAGCAGGCCGCTGGAGGTGGAGATGAGGAGGGCGGGAATCTGGCTGACCAGGCCTTCGCCGACCGAGAGCATCGTGTAGGTCTGGACGATGGTGAGGGCGTCGCCCTCCCCTCGAACCATGCCCGCCACGAATCCGCCGATGATGTTGATGGCGATGATGAGCAGGCTGGCGACGGCATCGCCCTTGACGAACTTGCTGGCGCCGTCCATCGCGCCGTAGAAGTCGGCTTCCTGCTTGATCGCCTTGCGGCGCTTGCGGGCGGTCTGTTCATCGATCAGGCCGCTCGCCATGTCGGCATCGATCGCCATCTGCTTGCCGGGCATGGCGTCCAGGGTGAACCGGGCCACGACTTCCGAGACCCGCGTCGCGCCCTGGGTGATGACCACGAACTGCACGATCATCAGGATGAGGAAGCTGACGAAGCCGACGACGAAGTTGCCGCCCAGGACGAACTCACCGAAGGTCTGGATCACATGACCGCCTTCGCCCGAGCCCAGAATCATCTTCGTGGCCGCCATGCTGAGGGCCAGA
>JAKRSE010000294.1 GCA_022402505.1 Fimbriimonadaceae bacterium
AAGACCGTTGGAAAGGGCCTGGCGCCATCGCCGGTCGAAGGTCGTTTCCAGCTCGCCTGGGCCGGCGGCCGTCGGGTCGGCTCCGCCCGCCTGCGCGGCCGGCTGCAGACCCGCCGCCTTCCAGTAGGCTCGGACGATGTCGCGGCTCGGTCGGCTCGCGCCGAGGAGCCCGTCCACCACCTCGATCACCGCCTTGGAATCGTACAGGGGCTGAATCAGCGGCTGAACCAGGGAGACCGTGCCGTCGAACGCCACGGAATCGCCCCAGGCCTCGAAGGGGTGGGAGATCGGCAGCGACCACTGGCAGAGATTCGAGGTCTCGTCCTGATGAAGCGAGAGGTGCGCGCTGAAGGCCGCCTTCCCGATCAGTTCGGAAAAGCCGAGGTCGGCCGGCGCGTTGAAGGCGGGGTTTCCGCCCAGCACCAGAAGGGTGGTGATTCGACCGCTCCGGAGGCCTTCGGCCAGTTCGGTGATCTCCCGGGTCTGATTCACGGGCTTGGGCAGCACCGGGTCGATCAGACGGACCGTCTGCCCGAAGGCTCCAAGTCGCTCGTTGATCGCATGGACAAGGGCATGGACCTCGGCCGGCTGGTGATCTCCCACCCAGACGAGCGAGGCGCCTCGGTTGGCGGAGAGATCGGCCGCCGCCGCCGCGATCCACTTCTCCTCGACGCCGGCCGGCAGGCTCGGGGCAACCGCGCCGGGCACGCCCAGCTGAGAGGCGATCGCCAGGGCGACGGAGGCGATCTCCGAAGCCTTGACCGGAAGGCGGTGGTCCGCCATGGCTCCCGTCAGCGTCGGGAAGCACTCGGCGGCGTAGATGCGGCTCATCTCGCCCGTGCGTTCGACGTCTCGGGTGGAGGCCAGGTCCCGGGCGAAAGCCACCGGAGCCGGGCCGTACTGCATGAAGTCGGAATCGAGACTCAGGAGGACCTTGACCTTGTCGAAGTGGGGCACCGCCTCCACGTCTCGACCAAAGGCCCGCACGGCACCCTCGCGCCGATTGTCGCGGTTGATGGGCTCGTACTGGAACCAGCGAATCCCCGACTCCTCCAGCCGGGTCAGGACGGCGGCTTCCGTCGGGCTGCCGACCGTCTCGGTCAGGACCGCCACGCTGCCTTCCGGAGCGTCCAGAAGGGCCTGCCGGACGGCCTTCAGGAATTCGTCCCAGTTCGCCGGGTCGCCCTTGAAAGTCGGATTCTTCAGGCGGTCCGGGTCATAAAGGTTGTAGAGCTCGCCGAGGGCGTAGGCGCTGACGGCTCCTCGGCTCGCCGGGTGAAGCGGGTTGCCCGCCACGTTGGTCGGCCGCCCCTCGTGTGATTCCACCAAGACGCCCAGGCCGTAGCCGGAGAGCGCGAGGGTGGTGGCGAAGTGCCGCGGGATGCCGGGCGTGTAGTCTTCAGGCTGGTTGACGAAGGGAACGATCTTCCGCTCGGGCAGGAAACGGCACCCGGAGGCCAGTCCGGCCATGGCGGCGCCCGCGCCGATCAGCTTCAGCATGTCGCGCCGGCTGACATCGGGGATGGAGCGGCGGTGGGGAAACTCGTCGCCGCTCCACCGGGCGTATTCGCCCGTGGCGTCCAGATGCTCCTGCCCCTTCACGTAGAGCGGGATGCGGCGGCTCTGGCCTGTCGTCTTGCTGGAATCGTCCATTCTTGCCTTGAAAATCGTGTCGCCCGCCTCAGTGGTGGCAGACGTAGCAGTCCATCAGCTGCGAGGTCGCGATCTTGCGGTCCTTGACCAGGATCGTCCCTTCCTTGGCCCGCTTGTGGATGTCGTCGTTGGGAACCCGCTGGGGGAGGCCCTGGGCCAGCTTGATCTCCACCGGAGTCAGCCGCTCATTTGCCGAAATCTTCCGGTAGAGCTCGAAGACCTGTTCCCGCGGGGTCAGGTCCGGGTTGCCTGGGTCGCCGCTGGGAGCCGTGTAGAGGAACTGCTCCGGATCGCTGTGGCACTCAAGGCACCACGCCATGCGGAAGCCCTGGCCCTTCCAGGTGATGTGCATCTCCTGGACCTTGCCGTGGCAGTTGTTGCAGCTGATCCCCTTGGCCACGTGGAGCGCGTGGTTGAAGTAGACGAAGTCCGGAACGGCGTTGACCTTCACCCACTGAAGCGGGGTGTTCGTCTCATAGCTTTTCCGAAGGGGCTCCAGCAACGGGCTGTTCGTCCAAACCTGGCTGTGGCAGGTCATGCAGACGTCGCTGCTCGGGACGCCGGCATGGGCCGACTCCTCCACCGACCAGTGACAGAACCGGCAGTCGATGCCCAGCTCCTTGGTGTGGTGCTGGTGGCTGAACGGGATCGGCTGCTCCAGAGGGATGCCGACCTTGGTGTTGTAGGGCGAGCGAGAGATCGCCGACCCACCCACGAAGATGAAGGGCACCGCCGCCGCCGCAAAAAGGCTGGCCGTCGCGATGCTGTTCGCCGAAGGCTTGAAAAGTTGTGCCATTCCCTAGATAACCGTGCCGCCGACGACTCGGCGGAGATGCGCTCCGAAACCGTGATTCACAAGCAAGACTCTTTGACCATGAGGCCGAACTCTCAGATCGGGCCGCCCCCCGAAAGGGTGCGGTCGACCGCAATGACGACAAACAACAAAGCCAGATACACCATCGAGTACTTGAAAAGCACCCGCGCGTGATCTCGCGTAGTATCCCTCATCAGCCGGATGCTCTGCACCAGCAGACCGAGGTTCAAAATGACCGACGCCCCAAGATAGACCATCCCCAGCTCGCGCTGGAACAGGGGAAGGATCGAAATCAGAGTCGTGAGGCCGGCATAGACGACGATCTGGACGACCGTCGCGTGGTCTCCCTTGACCACGGGAAGCATCGGGACGCCCGCCTTGGCATAGTCGTCCTTGATCAGGATCGCCAATGCCCAGAAGTGGACCGGGGTCCAGAAGAAGATGATGGCGAAGAGCAGCCAGGCGAAGAGGCTCAGTCGGCCCTCGACCGCCGCATAGCCCACCAGCGGAGGAAAAGCCCCCGCAGCTCCGCCGATGACGATGTTCTGCCAGGTTCGGCGCTTGAGCAGCAGCGTGTAGATGAAGACGTAGAACAGGAGCCCCGCGAAGGCCAAAGCGGCCGTCAACAGGTTCGCCGAGGCGGTGAGCAGAGCGAAGGAACCGATCGTCATCGCGGCCGCGAAGACGCCGGCCTGACGCACCGAAATGCGGCCGCCCACAGTGGGGCGATGACTGGTCCGCTCCATCGCCACGTCCAGGTCGCGCTCGACCATCATGTTGAACGTGTTGGCCGCCCCGGCCATCATGTAGCCGCCGATCGCCACCGCCAGCATCTGCCACAGGTTCGGCCAGCCGCCCTGGGCGATGACCATCGAGGCCAGAGTCGTGAAGAGCAGCAGCGAGATGACCCGAGGCTTCGTCAGGGCGACGTAGTCGGCGACGATGGCCATGATCGGTGAGCGGGGCCGCTCGCCTCCCGGCTCGACCGTCTCCGCCTCGACCGCGGACACCGGAATCGGCTGAGAGAAGGCATGAACCGCCGCCAGGGTGAAGCTCATCCAGACCGCCAGCGCCAGGGCGAGGTGCCCCAGCTGCATCCAAATCGGAGCGCTGGCGACCAGGTTCAGCAGACCGAAGGCCATCTGGAAGACGAAGAGCCCGGTGGTCCAATTCACCCATCGGTTCACCTCCGGGCTGGGGAAGCGTTCGGCCAGAATCCGGCAGGAGAACAGGACCAGCACCATCACGCTCACCGCCAGGAAGGGATGAACGACGCCGCCGCGCAGGAGGAGGGGCGCAGATTCCCCGATGTGCAGGTTCAACCGCTCCAGGAACCCGCCCGCCGCGCTCAGTTCCCGCTCAAAGGCGGTCTTGCCCATCGCGCTGATCGCGCCGGTGGCTCCCAGGAGGAACATGCCGACGATCGAGGACCAGACCGCGATCCCCGGCCCGCCGCGCCCCTTCCAGACCGGCTGGATGGAGGCCGGGAGAAGGGCCAGGATGAGGGCCGAAACGGTGACGTAATTGTTGATCAGATGCAGCGGCATCGTGATCGCCCGGGCCGCGCTGCGGTCGAAGACCACCCAGGAGTTCCGGACCAGCATGGCTCCGATCAGGGCCGAGATGATCGTGAAGATCAGGGCCGCATGCATCGCCCGCCTCGGACGAGCGCCCTTCGGGAAGATGCGGGTGGACCAGATCCAGAGCCCGGCGATCAGGAGCAGGAACAGGCCGGAGGAGGCTCGGTGGCTGAACTCGATCCAGGTCTTCAGCGGGGCGTCGGTGGGAAGAAGGGTGCCGTGGCAGTCCGGCCAGTGGATTCCACAGCCATCGCCCGAGAGGGATGCTCGAACAAAGGCGCCGCCCAGAATGACCGGAATGCAGAGAATCAGGGCGACCCAGGCCCCATTCCTCCACGACCTTGCCCCACGTGGGTCCGGTTCCGAGCGTGTGTCCGCAGACATCTGGTGAGATGGTATCCGGCTTGATCCGACTTTCGCAAGGGAAATCGGAGAGGTTTCCCCGTCAACGTTTCGGTCGCCCAAGCATCTCAAGCGGACGGCCTTGAGGCACCCTCCCTGCTCCAAATCCGCAAGACTTGGAGATCACACCTGCTTCAATTGAACCAGAATCGCAAGATCGACAAAGACTGGATTGCGTCTTTCAAACGGCAGTGAAAGATGCAGTCGATTCATGTTTCTGCCCATTTCTGTGAAGATTGACCATCCGGCCCGACGACCTGCCTGTCATAATCCGGGACTCATGGCGGCGGGCTGGTTCGGGGCTTTGGTCTTGGGACTCGGGGGGACGACCCTCCCCGAGCCGTCGGGCATCCAGCGGATCTCCGGCGTCCTTCAGGGCCACTGGCACCACGCGGTGGTCGTGGATCCGGCCATGGCCGCCGTGGAATGGGACGTCCACCTGGCCGACCGTCTCACGCCTCCCAGACGCCTGGCGGAAGAGGCGCAGGCAGAAGCGGCGATCACGGGGACCTTCTTCGCCTATGAGAGCCAGCAGCCCGTGGCCGACGTCCTCACCCGATCCGCCCTCCGCCGATTCGGCCACCGAGGCACGGCGGTTCGATTCATGCCCGACGGAGGCATGGACCTGCAGGATGTCCCCTTTGGCCAGGCCAAGGATTGGGGCGGCGCCGTGGCCGGAGTGAGGGGCGCGGTCCGCATCCTCCGCGACGGACAGGTCTGCCCCGATCCGCGTGGACAAGGGTTCACCGACCCCGCCATCTGGGGCCGCGCCGCCCGGACCGGACTGGCGCGGACGGAGGACGGGCGAATCCTGATGGCTGCGACCGCTGCCCGCGTCACCCTGAGCCGCTTTGCCAATGCCCTGAAGGAATGGGGTGCGGTCGATGCGGTGAGCCTCGACGGCGGCGGATCGACGATGCTCGCCTACCAGGGTCGCATGGTCGTCCCCACCTCCCGCAGGCTCTGCAACCTCATCGTCGTCCGGCGCACCGCCTGGTAGACTCTCCCCGCCTTGGACCGGACCGACATCGCCGTGATCATCCCGGCCTACAACGAGGAGGAGCGCATCGGTCCGACCCTGGAGGCGATGATCGCCTACTTTTCCGCCCGACCCGAGTCCTGGCGGCTGATCGTGGTCAATGACGGAAGCCGAGACCGGACCCTGGAGGTCGTCCAGTCCGTCGCCCGCGACCGGGCCGAGATCACCCTGATCGACTCCCAGCCGAACCGAGGCAAAGGCCATGCCGTCCGGACGGGAATGCTCGCCGCCCAAGCCGATCTGCTCCTGATGAGCGACGCCGACCTGGCGACCCCGATCGAGGAGCTGGAGAAGCTCCGCGCCCGGATCTCGGACAAGAATCCCGTCGTCATCGGCAGCCGGCCGCTCCGAGATTCCAACCTGGAAGTCCGGCAGCCCCTCTGGCGGGAGATCGGCGGCCGCGCCTTCAACAAGTTCATCCAGGCCGTGGGAGTCTGGGGAGTGGCCGACACCCAGTGCGGCTTCAAGCTCTTCCGCGAACAGGAGGCCCACGACATCTTCCGGCGCTGCAAGCTGAACGGGTGGGGGTTCGACTTTGAGGCGATGATGATCGCCCGTGACCTGGGGCTGACCATCACCGAAGTCGGCGTTCGATGGCGGCACATGGAAGGCAGCAAGTTCGAGCCGCTCAAGGAGGCGCCCAAGATGCTCCGGGAGCTGTTCCGGCTCCGACTGATGGGCCGAGCCGCCCGGCTGAAGATTCCCGAGGGGCGGGAGTGAACGAAGGCGAATACGCCAAGATGCGGGCCCTGGAGGACCGCTACTGGTGGTTCGTCTCCCGACGCCAGATGGCCCGAAACTGGCTGGCCGAATTCGCGCCCGAGGGCCCGGTCCTCGACCTCGGCTGCGGCACCGGCGCCCTGCTCCACGAGCTCCAGACGGCCGGACGCGAAGCCCACGGACTCGACTTCAGCCCCCTCGCCATCGACTTCTGCCGCGGTCGGGGGCTCTCGAACCTGACCCAAGGCGACGCCCAGTCGCTGCCCTACCCAGACGCCTCGTTTCAGGCGGTGATCTCCCTGGACACGTTGGAGCATGTTCCCGACGACACGGCCGCCTTCGCCGAGATCGCCCGGGTGCTTCGACCGGGAGGCGTGCTGATCTTCAACGTTCCCGCCTTCCGTTGGCTCTGGGGCCCCCACGACGTCGCGCTGCACCACCACCGCCGCTACACGCCGGGAGAGGTTCGGACCAGGCTCGGCGAGGCCGCCCTGAAGCCCGAGCGGCTGAGCTGCGGCGTCTTCTTCCTCTTCCCCGCCGTCGCCGCGCTCCGACTGATGGACCGGTTGCGGCGGACCAACGAAGTCCGGCTGCCGGAGGTCGGGCCGGGAATGAACTCGGCCCTGGTCCGCCTGATGACCCTGGAATCCCGGCTCATCTCCCGAGTCCCGCTCCCCTGGGGCAGCTCGGTCTGCGGCGTTGCCCGGCGCGGCGTCTCGCACAGTTAACGGTACGGTTCTTCTCAGGTCCAAATACCCCCCCCTCTTGTTTTGACACGAACCCTGATCTATTCTTTGATCGGAGCTGTTCTTCCTTGGAGAATGGCCATCTTGAACCTCTCCCGCATGTGACCAACATGAAAATCAAGCTACAAAGCAGAAATCAGACCAGCGCTCTCGGCCGGTCTTTGCTGGCAATCGTCGCCACGCTGACTGCCGGAGTCACCCTTTCCGAGCAGGATCCGATCTACGCTCCGATGCCTTGGGACTTCCTGGAGACAACGAGTACGGCAAACTGTGGTCCTTACTGGTTCCGGTGCACGCCTTCCGGTTGCAGCTCAGTTATTGGCGTCAATTTCGGGATGTTGGCATCCGGTGCCTACTTTGAGTTCAAACCAAACAATATCCGCTTGAAGGCCTGCAGTCCACTCCCGAGCGTCGGAGGACCGGATAATCCTCCCTCCTGGGTTCCCCTATGTACAACGAAGTTGCTCGCCTGCGGCACCTGGAGATTCTACGTGGATTCCGAATGCATCTGCCCAGGTGGCCTTCGATTTTTTCCTGCCTGGCAAAAGGGATGCACCAGCCAACAGTTCTAGAGGAATGTTCCAACGTCAGATCTTCTATTTCGTCCTTCTCCTCGGTTTGCTGTCCGTTGCTCCGGCCCAGTCGCAGGGCTTGAGTGAGCTCACAGCCGAGCTGAGTCAGTCAGAAGCCAAAGCGGAGGCAGTCCTCAGGACCCTGAAGGTCGAGATCTCGGCCGTCAGCAGCTACTCTTTCCGACGAACCGGGCAGGACCCCCTTGTGCCCGACACCGGCTCTGCGGATCGTACGCAGTTGCCTGACCAGATGCCTGGCGAATCTCCGGGCGCAAGCCTCCAGGCACGCCTCGCCGGCCCGTGGAGTTGGATCATGTTGTCGAAACCAGACGGTCCGGCTGCTTTCGGGTACGACGGCTCCACCAGGACCGAACTAGGCACCCAGCCGGTTCTTGGTCAGGCAAGCGAAAGCGGGTTTCAATCTCAATCCTTGCTAGGTCTCCAGTTTCGGAATGAGTCGGCGACCGATGCGGGCCCCGCTCTGATGAGGTTTCTGGACACTCATGCCCTCCTTTTCCCTGTGCTTCCGCACGAGTTTCTGTTGATTCCACTCCGTAATCGAGGGTACGCACGGATGTCGCAGAGATTGAGCGCCCTCGCGAGCCATGCCAACGCGGACGTGCGCGTCCTGAGGAATTCTCAAGGCTGGACGGTGACGATCAGCCCGCAGGCTGCCGCCAAGGCTCTGAGAAAGGACCCTCAACTGGCAGCGACTCCGAACCTTCTTGAGTTCCAGCGGATCGGCGGATTCCTGGTCCTCTCCCGCTGGGCCAGATGGAACGAAGAAGTCGGCTCGGTCGCCGTAGACTTTCGAGCTTCCAGGTGGGTTATGAATGATGTCTTCGGTATTCCGCTCCCCACCGAGACGGCAGTGGATTCCCTCCTTTACCGCGACCAGCCCGACATGATAAACGGCAAGCCCAGCCCTGCGGACCCAAACCGAAGAGCCGTTTTTCCGGCACATTATGTCCGAATCAACTATTCCCCCCTGAGCAACCCTAGGGCCAAGGACTTCCAGGTGGAGTTTCCTGTCGGCACCCGCGTCCAGCTGGACCGCGAAGGAACCCGATGGATGGTGGTGCAGGCTCCATGGTGGCAGAACCCATGGCTTCTCTATGCCGGAATTGCCCTCGTCGGACTCTGTGGTGGGATCGCGGGGGCCAGGTTCTTTGGCCGAAGGAAGCGGCCTGCTTGACCTGAAGGCGCGGTCTGAAAGATTCTGGCTACAATTCCGGCAGGCATGAGCAGCGTTGCTTCCACTCTTTTGGAGGAGATGAACCGGGATGGGTTCGTCGTCCTCGACCGCCACTTTTCGGCCGAAGAACTGGCCGAGGTTGACCGGGAGCTGACCCGCTTCTTCGACGAAAGGACCGAAGCCCTGAAGCGCGAAGGCGATTCCGGAATCTCGCGGGCCGGGGAGATCGTGTTCGACAGCCACCTCGCCGAACGCTCCGACATCCTGCGCGGCTTCGTCACCTCCCCCAAGATGGTCGCCCTGACGACCGCACTGCTCGGCCCCGATGTGGACCTCTACTGGAACCAGATCGTCTACAAGAGCCCGGAGACCGAAAAGCAGTTTCCCTGGCATCAGGACGACGCCTACACGCCGGTGGACCCCTCGCCCTACCTCACCCTTTGGATCGCCGTCAACGACGCCACGCTGGAGAACGGCTGCATCTCCGTCCTCCCCGGCTCCCACACCCGCGGGCTGATTCCCCACTCGCAGACCCCGGAAGGCTGGGCGGGACACTCGCTGGACGACCCGGATCAGGGACGGCCGGTCCCGGTGGCGGCGGGCTCGGTCATCGCCTTCTGGTCGCTGACCCTGCACAAGAGCGGCCCGAATCGCAGCGAAGGGGTCCGCAAAGCCTACGTCGTCCAGTTCTGCAAGGCCGGCACCGTGCGGGCCGAAGATCGGGTTCCGGTGGACATTCAGATTCCGGTGAGCCGCGAGGGCCAAGCCGTCCGGCCCCACACCGCCTGAGCCGCCGACGGTCCGCCACGTAGAATCGAGTCGGGATGTCCCTGCGCCTGGCCAGCGTGCCGTATCTGAACGCCTTTCCCCTCATCGCACGGTTCCTGATGGAGCCGGGCGCCGGGGTGGAGGTGACGACGGACCTGCCCAGCCGGCTGCCGTCTCGACTTGCGGCAGGGTCGGCCGATGCCATCCTGGTCAGCAGCTGGGAGGCGCTCAGTCGCCCTGATCGACAGATCGTGCCTGGAGTCTGCATCGGAAGCCGGGGTCCGGTGCTCAGCGTGCGGCTGTTCAGCCGGGTGGAGTTCGGCGAGATCAGAACCCTCGCACCTGACCCGGCCAGCATGACCAGCAACGCTTTGGCGAGGATCCTGCTCTCGGAAGGGTTTTCGGTCGAACCCCGGCTCACTGCCGCCCGCGAATCCTTGGCCGAAACCTTGCGGCACGCCGACGCTGCCGTCCTGATCGGCGACCGCGGCATGGAGGAGCCGTCGGAAGGCCTGCATGTCCTCGACCTCGGCGAGGCCTGGTTCGACCTGACCGGACTCCCCTTTGTCTGGGCTGCCTGGACCTGCTCGGGGAGTCCGACCGAGGGCCTGACCGAGACCGTCAATGAGGCCGCCGGGTGGGCGGGACTCGGAGCGAACCTCGAGAGGACCGAACGCTCGGAGGCCGTGCTTGCCGAGGCTCTCCGGCGCTGGCCGATGGACGAGGGCCGCCTTCGTTCTTATCTCAACCAGGTGATGATCTATGGCCTGGACGCCGAGATGGAGGCCGGCCTGGACGCCTTCGGCCGGGCTCTGCAGCGTCACGGCCTGACCGAAGCTCCGGTCTCGGCCACAATGTCGAGGTGACCGGCGACGCTCTCCAGGTCGAGATTCTGGACCTCTACACCAGGCACGTGAACCCCGGGCTGGCCCGGCTGATGAACTTTGCGGGTTTCGGCGTGGAAGTCCACGGCGAAGGAA
>JAKRSE010000295.1:0-5943 GCA_022402505.1 Fimbriimonadaceae bacterium
AGGCGGAGGCGCTCCGATGAGCTTCCCGTTCAGCATGGGCCAGCAACCACCCCCGATCCGGGCAAGCAGTGACGACTTCAGCAACTCGGTGATCGTCAACGCACCGAGCAATCGCCAGCTTGAAGTCGAGGCGCTGATCGAAGAGATCGACCAGCAGACCCAGCAACCCCAGGCGACTCGGGTCTTCAAGCTGGACTACGCCGTGGCCACGGAGGTTCTGCCGGTGGTTCAGGGCGTCCTTCAGGCGAACTCGCCGCGAGGCCGCGGCGGCCCCAGCGCCCAGGGCAACCGAGGCGGGGGAGGCGGAGGCTTCTTCGGCTTCCTGTTCGGCGGCGGCAACGCCCAGCAGCAGGGCACCGCGACGGCCGATGATCGGACCAACACCATCGTCGTCACCACGATCCCGGACAACATCACCCTGGTCGAGACGGTCCTGAAGGAGCTTGACACCGAAGTCCCGGTGGCGAGCACCACCTTCGTCTTCCCGCTCCAGAACGCCCGGGCCGACGCCATCGCCGAGCTGATGCAGAGCGCCTTCGGCAACCGGCAGGCGGGCGGCAACTTCAACCGAGGCGGCGGATTCAACCAGGGCCGCACGGGCCAGAACACCCGAAACAACAACACCAACCGCAACCGCAACACGGGCGGCGGGGGAGGAGGCGGTGGCGGCTTCGGTCGCGGCGTGGACGAGGAGCAGGCGGGCCCGGACGGGGTCAACCTCTCGGTCGATCCGGACGGCAACATCACCACCGACGTCTTCGTTCAGCAGGGCGGCTTCCGCGGAGGATTCTTCGGCCAGCAGGGCGGCACCCGGCAGCAGAGCGGCCTGGTGCGCGGCTCCGACGGCCGGGTCATCAACCAGCGCGACTTGACGGGCCAGGTCACCGCCATCCCGGACCCGAACACGAACAGCCTGATCGTGGTCACCACGCCGGACAACATCGACCTCATCCGGCAGGTGCTGGATCAGCTGGACCGGGTTCCCGAGCAGGTGATGATCGAGACGATCATCGTCGAAGCCACGCTTGACAAGACCGACAAGCTGGGAATCGAATGGGCGGGCACGAGCAACAACCTGGCGGGCAACCAGGGAGTGACCGGAACCGGCCGCACCGACTTCGGACTCCAGAACGCCACCCCGGCCCTGCAGGGCTTCCGCTACACGGTGACGGGCGGAAACATCACGGGCTTCATGAACGCTCTGGCCACCGACGACAAGTTCGAAATCCTCAGCACGCCGAGGATTTTCACCAGCAACAACGTCGCGGCGCAGATCAACATCAGCCAGGCGGTGCCCTTCATCCTCAGCACCCGGACGGATACCAACGGCGCCCAGACCTTCAACTACTCCTTCCAGGATGTCGGGATCGTTCTGGACGTGACCCCGCGGATCACCAGCAACGGCTACGTGACCATGGACGTGAGCCAGACGGCGAACGACCTGCAGGGCTTCACCGACTTCAACGCCCCGATCGTGAACCAGCGACAGGCCGAGACGACGGTGAGCGTGAAGGACGGCGAGACCATCGTTCTCGGCGGAATCATGCGGTCCACCGTCACGTCCCGGGTCAAGAAGCTCCCGATCCTCGGCGACATCCCGATCCTCGGCCAGCTCTTCCGATCCACCGATCGGCAGAACCAGAAGACGGAGCTGCTGGTCTTTCTCCGCCCGGTCATCGTCCGCGACGAGGACCAGGCCCGAAGCCTGCGGGAGAACACCAGCCGACAGCTCTCCCCGGACCTGCAGCGAAAGCTGAATCAGAACATCCAGAACCAGGCAACGGCCGCCACTGGCAAGAACGAGAAGACGAACAAGCCGCCGACGACGCAGCCCTGAGGCTGCTCAGGGTTCGATTCCCGAGCGGGCCCGGTCTTCGATTGAGAGGACCGGGCCCGCTTTTTGGCGAATCACTGAACGTCCGGGCTCGGTGAACGTCGTAGTCTCTCAAGGGACGTCTGCTCGAGCGGAGTCCCATGAGTTTCCAATGAAGACTTCCTTCTTGAAGGCGATCGCCGTCGCCTCGCTCGCCCTCGCCGCGAGTCTGTCAATGGCTCAGGGTCGCCCCGGCGGCATGGGCATGGGCATGATGATGCAGGGCGGAGGCATGGGAGACGCCATGCTTCTGAACTCCCCCGACGTCCAGAAGGACCTGAAGCTGACGGACGAGCAGAAGTCCAAGCTTGAGGCGATTCGGACCGAGGCGATGGCCGGATTCGGCGGCGGCCGAGGCCAGGGCGGTCAGCGGCCCCAGGGTCAGGCTCAAGGCGGACAGGCTCAGGGCGGACAGAGGCCGGGCGCGGTCGATTGGCAGGCCCGGATGCGCGAGCTGAACGACAAGACGATGGCCGTGCTCACCGACGCCCAGAAGGCCCGGCTGAAGCAGATCGGCATCCAGGTGGCCGGCGGCCGAGCCCTGATGCGCGACGACGTTCAGAAGGACCTCGACCTGCGCGCGGCTCAGAAGCAGCAGCTCAAGGCCCTGAACGACTCCTTCCAGGCCGGAATGATGACGATGTTCCAGCAGATGCGCGACGGCTCCATGTCCCGCGAGGATATGCAGGCGACGATCGAGCGCAACAACAAGATTCTGGATGCGGAAGCCGTCAAGGTCTTGACCCCCGAGCAGAAGACGAAGTTTGAAGCCATGAAGGGCCCCAAGTTCGAAGGCCAGGTCGTCCAGATGGGCTTTGGCGGCGGACGCCAGGGCGGCGGTCGCCAGGGCGGTGGACGCCAGGGCGGCGGCGGTCAGGGCGGCGCACGACCCCCGGCCGCCTGAGCCCGAGCGGCACTCTCTTCACCCACAACCTCCGTCCCGATCCTTCAGGATTCGGGGCGGAGGTTCGCTTTTGGTGGCCGCGTCAATCAGGAACGAAATGGTCAGATTGATTGTGCCCAAAACGGTTCTCTTGGGTGCTAGCATGAATCTAGCGAAACGGCTGGAGTAATCCCTACAAGTCCCGCTTGCACTGATGCCTTCAGCCACTCTCGTATTCATTTCGGACTCTCCTCTGAAGTGGATATTCCTCCGACGACGGAATCAAGAACACGGCAATGAAGCACAGCCTGAAAGCATTCACCCTCATCGAACTCCTGGTGGTCATCGCGATCATCGCCATTCTGGCGGCCATTCTCTTCCCGGTCTTCGCCCAGGCGAAGAATGCGGCCAAGAAGGCGGGCGACCTGAGCAATCAGAAGCAGATCGGTCTCGGCGTCGTGATGTATGCCAGCGACTACGACGACAACTTCCCCCGGTCGAACTACTTCGGCCAGCAGTGGGAGCAGATCCAGTGGACCGCCACGGTCCATCCCTACATCAAGTCTGGCCGCCTGAACGGTCCGACGAACGCCGGCGGCGGAATCTTCCAGACTCCGGCCCACAACGCCCCGCTGGCCTACCTGCTCCACGGCCGCATCAGCCCGAATGACGCGGACTGGGGCACCGGCTTCAACGTGGCCGATCCGAAGCCGTCGGTCAGCCAGACCCAGATTCCGAACGTGGCCGGAACGATGCTCCTGACGACGGTCGGAACCCCGTACAACGGCTACCCGGCCTCGTCGATGGCGGAGGCCTGGTGGTTCTGGTCCGGCGAAATGGGCAGCTACAACCCGACGACGAAGGCCTGCGAAGGACTCTACAGCAACTGGCCGCCCAAGATCACCGGCGTGAACGCGGGCTTCCGATGCTACAACTCCGACGGCCCGGACCCGGTCGGCGGCCGAGACTGGCTCTCCGGCTCCATGATCCGGTTCCGCTACAATGACGGCGCGAACCTGGCCTTCACCGACGGTCACGCCAAGTACCAGACGGCGCCCCAGTTCAACTGGTGCACCCAGATCGCCATTCCGGGCGTGGCCCGATTCGCCACGAACGATCCGGCGGACGCAGGCAACTACGATCCGACGAACCTGTTCACCCCGGGCAACGTCTGCGGCGACTACATCGACGCTCTGTGATGAAGGCGATGGTCAAGCACCTCTGGCTGCCGATTCTGGCGGTCGGTCTGCTGGCCGGATGCGGGACGGGCGACTCGGGCGCCCGTCCCCCGGCCCCCGAAGAGCGGAATCTGACGGTCGAGCAACAGATCGAGCGGATTCCCGAAAACGTTCCGCCGGATGTCCGGGCCGGAATCGAAGCGAACATCCGTGAAAAGGCGGCCCAAGGCGCCGCCGAAGACGCCGCGCGAAAGCGTGCTGCAGGCGGATCATGACCGTCCGATGGCGTGACCTGATGCCCGCGCTCGTGCTGGCGTCGATCATCGCCATCGGCGGATGCAGCTCCGGGGTCGTTGAATCGGCCTCGGAGCCTGTTTCTGCCGAGGCCTTCCCCGCCGACGGAGCCCAGCCGGCCGAACTGGTCAAGTCTTGGACCGCCGAAGGCGGAAGCTCGATGGACCTTCGGGCCGACGGCACGATGACGAACGTCGTCCGGGTCAGCACCGGCTCGGGAAACTCCGCCGGAAACGAGTCGGAAGGACGCTGGTCGGTCGCCCAAGAGCACCTGTTCATCGAGCTCCAGGGCAGGACGACCAAGTACGAGTTCGAGATCAAGGACGGCGACCTTTGGATGGGTCGCGGCAAGGTCAGATTCCGCTACAAACCGGACTGATGGTGGGCGAGGGGGGACTCGAACCCCCACGTCTTTTGGACACTGGAACCTAAATCCAGGGCGTCTGCCAATTTCGCCACTCGCCCGCCCTGGTTGAAAGTCTACCGAGCGCGCCCAGCCTCGAGGGGCCCGGAATCCACCGGACGACGGGGCCTCGGGCCGGATACACTGCCGGCATGGCTTTGAGAATCGGCGTTCTGAGTGCGGCCCATGTCCACGCCCCCGGTTTCACGGCCGGCTTCCTGAACCATCCCGATGCGGAGGTGGTCGGCATCTGGGACGATCAGGCCGACCGTGGCGCCGCCTTTGCCGAAGCCCGCTCGCTTCCCTTCCATGCCGATCGAGGCAGGCTGATTGGCGAGGTCGATGCCGTCGTCATCTGCAGCGAAAACATGCGCCATCTGGAGAACCTGGAGGCGGCCGCCGCTGCCGGGGTTCATATCCTCTGCGAAAAGCCGATCGCCCCGACCGACGAGCATGCGGACGCCGTGGCCCGACTCATCTCCGCCAAGCCCGCAGATCGGGTCTGGATGACCGCCTTTCCCTGTCCCTTCTCCCCGAGCTTCCAGCGGATGGCCAAGCTGATTGAATCGGGCGAAATCGGCCGGATTCTGGCCCTCTGCTGCACCAATCGCGGCTCTTGTCCCTTCGGCTGGTTCGTGGAGCCCGAGCTTTCCGGCGGCGGGGCGATGATCGACCATGTCGTCCATGTCGCCGACCTGCTCTGGCGTCTGCTGGGCGAGGAGCCGGACCAGGTGGCCGCCGAGACCGGAAGCGCGATGTATGGGCAGGCCTGGGAGGACACCGCCAAAGTCACCCTGGGCTACCCCAGCGGCGTCTTCGCGACCCTCGATTCCAGCTGGAGCCGGCCGACGGGCTACAAGACCTGGGGCGATGTCACCATCCGGGCGGTCGGCGAAAAGGGCGTTCTGGAGGCGGACCTCTTCGCGCAGGGCGTCGACCACTACCCGGCTTCCGGCCTCCGCCTCAGCGGCACGGCGAGCGACATGGATTCGCTCATGGTGGCCGAGTTCATCGCCGCCATCCGGGAGGGCCGCGAGCCCAGCGTGACCCTGGCCGACGGCCTCCGAGCCTCCCAAGTCGCCCTGGCCGCCTACCGAGCCCAAGCCTCCGGCACCGCCGCCGCCGTCTGACGACCAGGCGTCCCAGGCGTTCGGCCCTCCGGCGGCAAAGGCGGGCCGTCGCGTGACATAATCTTGGCTTCCGGGCGGTTAGCTCAGCGGTAGAGCACTTCGTTCACACCGAAGGGGTCGTGGGTTCAAATCCCGCACCGCCCACCAATCTTCTTCTCGGTCGATCAGCGGCCGATGGTCTT
>JAKRSE010000295.1:5953-10350 GCA_022402505.1 Fimbriimonadaceae bacterium
GAAGACGTTTCTGGGGAGGAAGGTCGTTGCGTACCGGAGCCAGCTCTGCCAGCGGGCCGGATTCAGGACGGCGCTGGCGCGATAGGCTTCCCTTCCCAAGCCCGGGTTTCCATTGAGGGTGCGGACCGTGCCGAGGCAGGCGAGGTTGTGGGCTTCCGCCCGCTTGAATTCGTCCGGCCGAAAACGGGCTCGGTGCTGGGGAATCCGGTAGCGGATCCAGTCGCGCAGCCGCTCGTCGTCCGCCCAGATCTTCTCGAGCTTATGGCTTGCATTGGAGCCGTGGACCCGGTAATCGGTCAGGGGCTCATCCAGGTAGCCGACGTGGTGTTTTTCGGCGATCCGGAACCACATCTCCCAATCGCCCGAGCCAAAGTAGTCTTCGTTGAAGCTCCCGACTTCCATGAAGCACTCCCGGCGGACCAGGACGCTGCTGGCGATGATCTTGTTGGCATAGACCAGAGCCAGGAGGATGTCGCCCGTCTCGGTGCGGGGGAAGCTGAACCCAAGGGGCTCGCCGGACATGACCTCTCCCTCGCCGTCGATGAATCTGCCATTGGTGTGGACGAGGCCGACCCGAGGGTGGGTCCGCATCATCTCCATCTGGCGGGCGAGCTTGGTCGGCTGCCACACGTCGTCGTCGTTCAGCACGGCAATGAAGTCGCCCTTGGCTTCTCTCAGCCCGCGGTTGAGGGTGCCGTAGGTGCCCAGATTCTCCTCATTGAAGAGGGCCCGGAAACGCGGGTCGGTCTCTTCGGCCAGACGCTCTCTGGTTCCGTCGGTCGAGCCGTCGTCCAGGGCGAGGACCTCGAAGTCGGTGAAGGTCTGGGCCCAGACCCCGCTCAGGCAGGCGTCCAGGTACGGCCGATGGTTGTAGCAGGTCAGCAGGATGGAAACGGCCGGCCGGCTCAATCTCGGCGCACCTCCACGCTCCAATCGGTCAGGTCCAGGTCGGGATCGGCCGAGTCGCCGCTGGGCTCGATGCTCCCCAGGCTCAGATTGGTGAAGGTTCGGGCGGATCGGAGGCTGAACTGGAACGGCCGGTTGATTTCGGTGCTGACCCTGGCGTCGCCGAGAGCGTCCCAGATGCGGCCGCCCCCGCTGACGGCGGTTCCGTTCATCGTCAAAAAGTTCACCTGGGCCGTCACATAATCCTCGGCTTCGGATGGGGGCACCAGCTGGGTCAAATCCACCTCGACTCGGAGCGTGTCGTCTCCGGTCCGCACATTGTCGTACGAAATGGGAATTCCGATCTGCTCAAAAGAGTTCAATGTTTCGTCGGTGAACCGCCAGAGAGTGAATTCGGGCGTTCGGAGCGGGTCCCACAGAATGTAGTGAGTGCATTCGCCGGCGACGAAGCCGTTCCCGCCGGGCACGACGACCGGATCGGGGCCGTCTCCCACCGGCGAATCCTCCTTGCTCAGTCGCAGGGCGATGATGTAGACATAGGGAAGACCCGTGCCGCCGCTCTCGAAGCCGGTTCGGATCGAGCCTTCGACCTGGGCCGAAAAGACGAGGCGGGGAGCCGCTGTTCCCGGTCCTCCGGCAGGATTGCGGGCACAGCCGGCCAGGACCGCAATGCCGGCCGCCGCGAGAATCAGACGTCCAGGGGTACGGGAAGAAAAAGGATACGGTGGCATTGCTCGCAGGCGGTCAGGGCGTCCTGACTCAGGCGGTCGAGGGTGCGGGCGGGCAGGACAACACCGCAGGCGACACAGGCCGACTCATTCTGGACGACGCTCATGGCCGGGGTTCCGGTTCGCTTCCGCACCGAGTCATAACGTGCCAGGAGATCGGCGGGCACGAGCGCCGCGATCCGGGGCCGATCGGCGAGGCGCGCAGCGTGCTCCTCCTTCCATCGGTTGAGGCTCTCTTGGGCGAGGGCCCGCTTTGCCTGGATGGCGGCCTTGAGGTCTCGAATCTGGCGGCGCGCGGGTCGGAGCTGCTTCTCGATGTTCGGAATCTCTTCGAGCAGCTCCATCTGGCGCGACTCGAGGGCCTCGATCTCCTGCTCCAGGGAGGCGATCTTCTTCTCCAGGTCGATGGCCTCCTTGGCGCCCTTGATGGTGCCGTCGTAGAGCGCGGACCGATCCAGCTTCAGCCGGTCGCTCTGCTCGGCCGTGCGACGCTCGAGATCGGCAAGCTCGGCCTGCCGGCTCGCCAAGAGCTTGCGGGTCGGCTCGGCCTCGGACTCGATCCTGCGAATCTGCTCGAGCTCGGCCTGGCCGGAATCGACGGCCTTGGCCATCGATTGGAGTTCGTGAAGTCGGGAATCGAGCAGGTGAAGCCGATGGAGGCGTACCAGCCCGGAATCCATGACTTCATTATGGATCAGGCGGCGGCGTCCAGGCTTCGAAGTCGGTCATCCAGCCGGGACAGAACGATCCGGCAGGCCCGTTCGAACACGTCTCTCGTGCCGAAGGCCTCGGCCGGAACGGTCAGGATCACTCCGTCGCGGAAGCTCAGGCTCAATTCATGGAGCCCGATCTGAGCATCGATCAGCTCCCGATCGGACCAGGACCGGCTTCCCCCTTCTTCCACGAAGATCTCGAAGCCGTCTTCATGAATCTCCAGCGACTGTCGGGGGGCGGGGAGGAAGCGGGAGCCCGCCCGAACAAAGGCGGTGGCCAGAGCGCCCAGCGACCCAAGGACTGCGCCCGTCCACTGAACCAGGCGGAGGATCGCCAGCGAGCCGCCATCCGCCCCGTAGCCGGTCGTCGAAAGAACATAGGCGGCACCCAGCAGGAACAGCCCGGCGGCCATCGTCCAAATGGAACCAAGCCATACCTCTCGCGCCAAGGCTCGTGCCGGGGTGCGAAAGGGTCGGGTTTCAATCAGCGGCGCCTTCATTCTGCTCTCACCGACCCGGTCCGGCATCGCCGTCCAGGCCCGCCAGAATCCCCCGAGGAAACTGTTCCGCTACACCGGGGTCTGGGGCCCCGCAAGACTGCCGGTTTGGCCGCTTCCGGTGGCCTCGGGGATGGCATCGGCGGCCAGCTCCTGGATCCGATCCCAACGGGCCCGCAGATCGGAGAGCAGGGGCGACTTCGCCCGAGCCGCCGAGCCGAGCTCGAAGTCGACTTCCGCCAGCAGCAAAGACTCGCCGATGACCGGGGCTTCGGCCAGACATCGGCCGAACGGGTCGAAGATGAAGCCCGTCCCGGCCAGCCCCTTCCCTCCCTCAAAGCCCACATGCCCGGCGGCGGCGGCAAAGACCCCGTGCTCGTCGCTCAGCGCCCGGAGCATCCGCCGGTACCGAAGCATGTTCTCCGGCTGATCCCCGCCGAACCCGCGGCCATAGCTTGCCACCGGGACGAGGATCAGGTCGGCTCCCTGCACCGCCAGGAGGGTCGGCAGAATCGAGTGCCAGACGTCCTCACAGATCAGCATGCCCATCCGCCCCAGGCGGGTGTCGAAGCAGACGACCTCGTGGCCCGGCTGAACGAAGCGGGCCTCATCGAAAACTCCGTAGGTTGGCAGGAAGAACTTCCGGTGGACGTGCACGACCCGGTTCTCGGTCAGGTCCAGGTAGGCGGCGGAGTTGGCCGGCCGGCCGTCGGCCTGCTCGTAGAACCCCACCACCACGTCAGGGCACCGGGGCACGTCCTGCAATCGCCGCTGAAACTCGGCCAGCACCTGGCCCGGAGTCAGGGCCGTCTCCAGATTGGCCCCCTCGATGGTGTAGCCGCTCAGGATCGTCTCGGGAAGGAGGACGAGATCGGCTCCCTCCTCGGCAGCTCGGCGGATGGTCTCGGCGCAGTGATCCAGGTTGGCCGAAACCTCCCCCAGCCGGGATGTCAGCTGGGCGCAGGCGAGGGTGAACGGCATGATTCGAGTCTACACGGCAGGGCCCGCCGCATCAGGCAGCAAGGGGACCACGCCGGGCGGGAGGCCGCCGGGGGCCGTCAGCCGTCCGCCGATTCGCTGAAGCGCCCCTTGGCACTCGAGTTCGCCGACGATGAAGCAGAGGCGACGTTGGGCCCTCGTGAGGGTGACGTAGGCGAGCCTCAGGTCCTCGTCGCTCATCTCCTTCTTGTGCCGATCTCGGAGGAAGGAGGCTGCCGGGCCCTTGGTTGTCCCGGGAACTTCGACGGCCGGGAGGCCCGTCGGACCGTCCACCCAGACGTGATCCCAGGAGTTCTGCCGCATCCCCAAGCCGGCAGCGACGACCACCGGAAACTCGAGCCCCTTCGCCTTCCAGATCGTCGTGAGTCGGACGAATCCGCCTGAATCCGGCATGGTCGGAGCTTCGGACTCCTGCTGGCGGACCGACTGGATCAGCTTGATCTCCTCGACATAGCCCATCGGGGACAGGTCCGGGGAATCAACGGCGAGCTCGAGAAGCTTGCGCAGGTTGGCGATGGACCGCCGACCGTGTTCGATCCCGGCCAGGGCGTGAA
>JAKRSE010000296.1 GCA_022402505.1 Fimbriimonadaceae bacterium
CCGGGCGCGGCGGGCCGATGACGATGACCGCCACCGGGGCGAGCCGCGCCTCCCGCGCGTCCGCCATCCTCTTCAAAGGCCTCACCGGACAGACGGCCGACCGGCGCAAGTTCGAGCTGGCCGCCGGGAGTCTCGACCTGAAGACCGGGCTGCTGCGGGCGGATCAGATGCTGGTGACCGACCCTCGCGGAGGCCGACTCCGGCTGAGCCAGGCCGAATGGAACCGGTCGACGGACACCTTGAAGGGCATCCGCGCCCAGCACGAGCAGGGGGGCCGGCGGATCGAGGCGGCGGAGATCACCGTGACCGGGCAGCGTCTGACGGCACGCGGGCCGGTGATCAGCGGATCGGGCTTTCGATTGACAGGCGCGAGCCTGGAATCGCCGGACCAGGGGCGGACCGCCCGGATCGAAGGCGGCGCGCGGGTGTCCGGTTCGGGCTGGGAGGCCGAATCGGCGACCCTCACATCCGCCGCCGAGGGATCGGTCGTCCTCACGGGCAACCCGTTGGTTCGGTTCACGCCTCGCCAAGGGGGAACCGGCGAAGCCCGAGCCCTCAAGATCACCCTCCAGGGCCGCCCGGAACAGGCGACGATCACCCTGGAGGGCCGGACGTCGGCCCGGTGGAACGGTCCGGATCTTCAGCTCTCGGCGACGATGGACCGGCTGACGGCCCAGGTTCGGGGCGGGGACCTGCGCTGGACCGGGCTGGGGAATCCGGCAGAATTGAGCATCCCGGGAGAAACGACCCAGCGGGCTCGGGGCATCGAGATGCACATGCAGCCGGACGGACGGGTGGAAGTGAAGATGACCGGAGTCACCGGAGAGTTCAGCCGATGATGGCGGCCGCCTTGATCGGGGCCCTGGTCGGCCAGGCGGAAGAGCCGGCCGCCTGGCGGTTCACGGCTGCCTCTTCCAGCATCTCTCGCTCGGCCGGGACCAGCACCGCCCTCTACCGCGACGTCACCGCCACCGACGGCGAGCTGGTCGTGGTCGCGGCGGAGGTCCGCTATGACCGGACAAAAGACATTCTGGAGGCGGTCGGGAAGGCGATGCTCTTTCAGGAGGAGCTGGACCTGAAGGCGGAGCGCGTCCGGGTGGACCGGCGGACCCGGACGATCTCAGCCGAGACTCCTGGCGGCCGAATCGAGCTGGTTTTGAAGCCGGAGTCCGAGTCCCCCTGGACCCCTCCCCCGCTCACTCCCAGGCCGACCTGGCCCCACTCGCCCGTGGAGGTGATGGACCGAACCGACGCGGTCGCTCCGAAGCCCGCGACGGTTCCGGAAGAGCGACCTGAGCCGCGATTTCGACAGGTTCCAACCAACATCCTAGCCAGATCGGTGTCCTACCGCTATGCGGAATCGGTGCGAGAGGGGTCGCTGGCCGGGCCGATCTTCATCCGGCAGAACCTGGCCGACGGCGGCTGGCGGGTGATGTGGGGGCAGGCGGCCGACTTTCGCCGGGCAGACCGGACGATCCGATTCCCCCGTGCGGGCAACCCGCAGCGTCTGCGGATGATCTCATCGGAGGGGGACGACTTCACGATGGATGAGGTGACCTTCTGGTCCCGACCGGACGACGAGGGGTTTGAGGCGGTGAACGTGACCGGAACGACCTTCCTGCCCGATCAATCGAGCCCGCCCAGGTAGATTCTGAGGTCGATGATCGCCGTCGTCTTCCCCGGTCAAGGCAGCCAGACCCCTGGAATGGGTCAGGGCTACGACTCGGCAGCCGTCCGCGAGATCTTTGATCGAATCTCTGGTGCGGTCGGACGAGACGTTGCCGAGCTCTGTTCGGAATCGGATTCGGAGACCCTGAAGCAGACCCAGAACGCTCAGATCGCCCTCTATGCGGCGGGTCTGGCCGGCTGGGCCGCGCTGAGCGAACGGGCGGGGGCGGGTCGGTTTGCCGCCTTCGCCGGCCATTCGGTGGGAGAGTACGCCGCCCTGGCCGCGGCCGGAGTCGTTTCGGTGGAGGCGGGGGCCGGCTTGGTGAAGGAACGGGGCCGAATCATGGCCGAATCCGGATTGAAGAGGCCGGGAACCATGGCGGCGGTGCTCGGTCTGGATCGGCCCCGGATCGAGGAGCTGATCGAATCGGCCGGGATCGCGGGAATCGTGGTCGTCGCCAACGACAACTGCCCCGGGCAGGTGGTCATCAGCGGCGATCTGGACGCGGTGCAGGCCGCCTCCGCCCACCTCGCCGACCACGGAGCCCGCCGAGTGCTGCCGCTGAACGTGAGCGGAGCCTTCCACTCGCCGCTGATGGAGGAGAGCAGCCGGGAAATGGCCGGCTTTCTGGCCGAAACCTCATTTCAACCAGGCCTGCCCGTCTACTCCAACGTGCTGGCTGCCCCGGGCGAGGCCTGGGCGGAACTCCTCCAGCGCCAGCTTCGCGAGCCCGTGCGGTGGACCGAAACGGTCCGAAGGCTGGCCGCCGACGGCGTGACCGACGTTGTCGAATGCGGCGTCGGGGAGGTCCTGAGCGGCCTGATCCGGCGCACCGAACCCGAAATTCGCACCCACCGCGTCGTCGATCAGGCGACCCTGGAAGAGACCCTCTCCGCCCTGGAATCCAAATCATGAACCTCGACTTCACCGGAAAGACCGTCCTCGTGACGGGAGCGAGCCGCGGGATCGGCCGCACGATCGCTCTTGAATTCGGCCGGGCCGGCGCTTCGGTCGGCTGTCTGGCGACGACCCTCGGCGGAGCCCAGGCGACCGCTGACCTGATCCGCGAAGCAGGCGGGACCGCCTCGGCCGCAGCCGCGAATCTCGCTGAAGCCGCTGAAGTCGAAGCCGCCCTCTCTGCCTTGGAGGCCGAGCTGGGAACGCCCTGGGCGCTGGTGAACAACGCCGGCATCACCCGCGACAAGCTGATGATGCGGATGAGCGAAGACGATTTTGATCAGGTTTTGGCCGTCAACTTGAAAGGAGCATGGCTCACCAGCCGGGCCGTCATGAAGCCGATGATGAAGGCGCGGGGCGGTCGGATCATCAACATCTCGAGCGTCATCGGCCTCCACGGAGGGGCCGGGCAGGCCAACTATTCGGCCAGCAAGGCGGGTCTGATCGGCCTGACGATGAGCCTGGCGAAGGAGCTCGGCAGCCGCGGGATCACCTGCAACGCCGTCGCTCCCGGGTTCATCGAGACCGACATGACGGGCGATCTGCCGCAGGACTTCCGCGAGTTCGTCGTCAAGCAGGCGCCGGCGGGTCGGCTCGGCCGGCCGGAGGACATCGCCCCCGCCGTCCTCTTCCTCGCCTCGGAGCAGGCGGCCTTCATCACCGGGCAGACCCTTACGGTCGATGGCGGACTCTTCCTCTGACCGCGCCGGGGTCGTCCGAGAGGGGTCGCCCTGGTACCGATTCGTCAAGTGGCTGGTCCGCAACACCTTTTGGCGTCTGGCGGGAGGGGTGGAGACCCGGGGTGAGGAGAACATCCCGACCACCGGGCCCACCCTCATTGCGCCGATCCACATCAGCCACCTCGACCCGCCACTGATCGGCAGCTTCATCCCGCGGCACATCTGCTTCATGGCCAAGAAGGAGCTGTTCAAGCCGCCGATCATGGACCGACTGCTGCTGTCGCTGGGGGCATTTCCGGTCGAACGGGATGCGGGAGACACCAAGGCCGTCCGAACCGCCCTGGACATTTTGAACCAGGGCCGGGCGCTTCTGATCTTTCCCGAGGGCACCCGAGGCGATGGTCGGCACCTGGGCGAAATCCAGGCCGGGATCAGCCTTCTGGCCCGCCGAACCGGGGCAATCATCGTGCCGATCGGAATCTCCGGGACGGAGAAGATCTTCCCGCGGGGGTCCAAACGCTTCCGCCGCCACCGCGTCACCCTGGTCTACGGGCGACCCTTCTCGTATCAGGAATGTGGAGATGATCGAGAAAGGTTTGTGCAGGTTCTTAGAGAAAGGCTACTGGAAACGACTTCCGATGCCGGACTTGAACTTCTCCCAAGTCCGCCGAAAACGACAAGTTTGGACTGATCTGTCTAGCCGCCGAGAGTCCAGCGGGCCTCCACGCCCGGGGTGCCGCCCTGGAACCGAACCCGGATCGCCGCCTGCCGGGACGGCGCGAACTCGAACCCGGTATTCATCTGCTTTGAGTTGAAATCGGCCAGCAACCTGAACTGATCCGTGAACGGCAGGCGAAATCCGAAGAAGAGCGCCCCTCCGTCCCGCGTCCAACCGCCCACGGTCAGCTCGGAGGGAGTGTTCTGGTTGAAGTCGCCGTCATTGCCGAGCCGGAAGGTGAGCGCCAGGAAGGCTGCCCGGCCCGGACCGGTGTTGGCCACGTCACGGAAGCCGGCCGAAATCCCCGGCAACGCGTCGGTGATCGGGGTCAGATAGTGATAGGAGAAGTCGCCGGACCATCGGTCGCCCGACCAGGTCGCCCCGGCTTCGAAGAGTCGGCCCAGACCGTGGTCGAGCCGAAAGAACGGCGCGTCGCTCCCTGAAAAAGACCCGGCGGAGAGCCGCCAATCGCCGCTGCTCACCTTGCCCGCTGTCGGAATGGTCAGCAGGGTGTCGGCATGACTCAGGGCCGGAAAGAGGGCCAGGGCGAGGGTCCAGATTCTCACAAGATTCGACTCTACCCCCCGGGCCGAACGGAGCGTCGCAGGGTGGCCTCCATGATCTCGGAGGTCTGGGCCGAGACGCTGAAGACAAGCGACTCACGAAAGATCCTTTGGGCCGGCGAGGCCATCGAATTCGAAAATCCGCTGTTCGCCACGACTCCCGCATGGGCGCATCTCACCGCGAGGTCGATCCCCCAGGCTCGGGTCTGCAGGCGGATCTCGGTGGGGTCGTCGGCCCGAGCCATCGCCTTCCGGCACTCTTGGCGCTCGGCTTCCAGGGCCTGCTCGGTCGCGACCAGGAACTCCGAGCCGCGCCTCCGGTGGGCGGCGAGAATCTGATCGAGCCCGGCCCGCGCACACCCCAAGGCGAACCAGCCCTGCAAGGTGATGTTCAGCATGTCGTTGTCCCGGATCCAACCCGGCCGCTTGACGAAGACCACCCGCTCGGCGGGCAGCAGAACATCTTCCAGATCGGCCGTAACGGTCTGGGCAGCCTGCATGGCGCAAAGCTGCATGGGTTCCGAAAAAGTCATCCCGGGCCCCGGCTCCAGAGGCAGGAGCCCGAAGACCGCTCGCCCGTCGGGCAGCTGGGCGGCGACCAGCCACTCTGAAAAGAGCCCAAAACCGGTGATCCACGGCACATGGCCCTTCAGCCGATAGCCGCCCGGAACCTCCTCGGCCGTGGTGATGGGCGGGCCCGGTCGGCGGAGCTGGCTGAATCCGAGGCCGATCAGGGAGTCCCGCCGATGCATCCGGGGGAGCCGATCCGCTCGCAGCCCCTCGTTGCTCGACTTGGTGAGGATCGCGACCGAGCTCTGATGCTGAGTCTGCAGGAAGGCGAGGGCCCCCGAACGCCGCGCCACCTCTTCCTGGAAGACCCGAAAGTCCGGTTCCGACCAGGCCGGCCCGCCGAACTCGACCGGACGCCTCAGGGCCATCAGGCCGGCGTCGCAGAGTCGATCCAGCCCCTGGGCCAGGAGGGCCGGGTCGTGGTCCATGCCCTGAGCCAGAGGCGCAATCTCGCGGTCCAGCAGGTCGGTCAGTTCGGCGAAGTTCATGATTCCAAGTGGAGGTTCAGCCGCATTTCTGGATCAAATCGCAGCTTTGCCTGGCGATCCAGCTCCTCCGGCGGTCGAGGTTGGAGACGCCCGTTCGGTCCGATCATCCACCCCTGGAAGCCCGCAGGTTCCGCCCCGAGCCAGAGGGTCGCCGAAGCGGGATCTGAGGCGATGACCCGAGTTGCGCGCCGTCGGAAGTCATCGAAATCGGCCCGAGGCGTCCGGCAGATGAAGACTCGATCGGAGGACCCGCCCTCGGCACGGGCCGAGGTGGTCGGCAGGGCCCGGATCGGGAAGGTCCGGAGGGCGACCGCCGCCACGATCCCGAGCCTCCCGCGTGACCCGGCGAAGAGTCGGTGGATGTCATATCCCGCGACGCTCTTGACCGCGGTCGAACCCGCCCGGGCGACCGAGCCGTCGGCCAGCCGAACCACGACGCCCAGAATCCAGTCCCGCACCGGTCCGCATTGAGCCTCCAGGCCATGCGGCAGGTTCATCGCCGCCAGTCCGCCCAAGGTTCCCGGCCGCCCGTCCACGTCCGGATGGCCGGTCTGGGGGAGAGGGAGACACTGGCCCTTTTCGGCAAGGATGGCTTGAAGGTCCGCAACCGAAGCCCCCGCCCAGGCGACGACGACCTGATCATCCGGCATCCACTGGATGATCGGGTCGGCCGGCGCGGGAAGCCGCCAGACCGGATCGACCGGAGGGGGAAGGAAGTGCGATTTCGTGCCGCTGCCGCCCAGGGCGAACCGTCCCGAGGAGGGAACATCCCATGCGGCAGCTTCGGCCTTGACGGCGGCCCATCGTTCCGGGCTCATCTCAGGTCGCGACCCCCCGCCAGCGCTTCATGTGCTCCACGCAGCCCTTCTGGTTGGGGATGATCTTGCATGGATTGACGCCGGAATCGTTGTGGAAGATCGACTGGGCTCGCCGCTGAAGCGCGAGGTCGTCCTCATCGAACATGAGTGAGATCAGGTCGAGCTTTTCGACTCCGATCCCGTGTTCGCCGGTGACGCTCCCGCCCCATTCGATGCAGAGCCGCATGATCTTCTCTCCGGCGGCGACGACCCGATCCACCACTCCCGGCTCGCGGTCGTCGAAGCAGAAGATCGGGTGGAGGTTGCCGTCGCCGGCGTGGAAGATGTTCGCCACCTTGAGCCCGAACTCGGCGCCGATCCGGTCCACGGCGTCGAGCATGTCCGGCAGCTTGGATCGGGGGATGACTCCGTCGTGCGTGACCAGAGTGGGAGCGATCCGCCCGAGGGCGCCGACTCCCTTCTTCCGGGCGGTCCACAGGCGGGCGCGCTCGGCGCTGTCGGCCGCTTCCGCCAACTCCAGGCAGGCATGATCGCGGCAGATGCGGGCGACGGTTTCGACCTCGGGTCCGACTCGGTCGGGAGAGCCGTCGCATTCGATGAGCAGGAGTGCGCGGGCCTCGGCCGGAAACCGGAGGCCGAAGGCGGCGCGAACCGCCTCCATGATGCCGTGATCCATCATCTCCAGAGCGGCGGGGATGACTCCGGCCTGGATGATGGCGGCCACGGTCTCGGTGGCGGACCGAACCTGGGCGAAGGAGGCGAGCAGGGTGACGACGTGCTCTGGGTTCGGAGTCAGGCGAACTTCGGCTTCGGTGACCAGGCCGAGGGTGCCCTCGGAACCCACGACCAGGCTCAAGAGGTCCAGCCCCGGCCCTTCCTGGAGTTCGATGACCCGGCCGTCGAACCCGACGAGGGTCAGGCCCGAAACATGTTGAACCGTGACTCCATATTTGAGGGTATGCGGCCCGCCGGAATTCTCGGCGATGTTGCCGCCGAGGGTGGAGACCGACTGGCTGCTGGGATCGGGCGCGAAGTGGAGGCCGTGGGCTGCGACGGCCTGAGAGAGCCGCAGATTCACGGCTCCGGCCTGAGCCCGAAGCCTTCGGTTCTCCACATCCACGGAGAGGATCTTGGTCATCCGTTTGGTGGAGATGACGACCCCGCCCAGAGCGGCGAGGCTGCCGCCGCTCAGCCCGGTCCCCGCACCCCGGGGCGTGAAGGGAACGGCGTGGCGGTGACACCAGGCGACGACGGCGGCGGCCTCGGCGGTGGATTCGGGCAGAACCACGACCTGGGGTCGGCTGCGATCGACCGTGTAGGCGTCGCAGTCGTAGGCTCGGTCGTGGGCGGGACCGGAGAGCACCCGTTCCGGACTCAGGATTCGGCCGAGTTCGGCCGTCATCTCCGCCTGGTTCATTGCCGCTCGTTAGCGTACCAGTCGGGAGGCGGCGAGCCAGCCGATCCCGGCCAAGAGGGGCCCCAGAGAGCCGGCGGCGGCGACGAGGATCGCGGCCTTGGCCCACCGTCCATCGGAGGCGAGGCGGACCGCTTCCAGGCTGAAGGTGGAAAAGGTGGTGAATCCGCCTAGCACTCCGGAGATGAAGAAGAGCCGGGCGGTTTCATCCTGGGGACGGGCCCAGAGGGCGAAGGCGATCCCGATGGCCAGCGAGCCGGCCATGTTGACGAGAAACGTCGCCCAGGGAAAGCTGCGTCCGTCCCAGGGCAGAGCCAGGGAGGCGGAGTAGCGGAGAACGCCTCCGAGTGCGGCGCCGATCGCGACCGCCAGGAAGTTCATTCGTCGTCGTCCGGTTCGCCGCTCGGACCCTGCCGCTGGAGCTCCTCCATCTGGCGGCGACTGGCCTCCACGGAGTCCTGGATCTTGTTGACCTGGGTCTCCAGCTTGCGGAGCGCCTGGAAGATGTAGTCGTCCACCTGGCGGCGCATGTCCCGGCACTCGCGGGTGACGGAGGCCTTCATGGCTTCGGCCTGCTCGGTGGCGATCTTCAGGACTTCGCTCTCATCGATCAGCCGCTCCTGTTCGATGCGGGCTTCCTGCCGGATCCGGTCGGATTCGCGCCGGGCCGAAGCGACGATCTCGTCCGCCGACTTCTGGGCCTGTTCGACCAGCATCTTCGCCTCGGCGTCGGCATCGTCCAGCATCCGCTGTCGGTCTCGGGTGAGATTTTCCGCATCGCGGATGTCCCGCGGCATGCTGGCCCGAATCTTCTCGATCTTCATGACCAGGTCATCGCGACGGAAGCCGAGGGTGAGGACGCCGAAGCCGCGCGCCTCTTCAATCTCCTGGCGGAGGTTGGCCAGCAGCTTGAGGACGTCCAGGGTGTAATCCCGCTTGATCGCCTGTCTCGGGTCCTCGCCGTTCGTCATGAGATTCCAAAGAGTGTAGCCGTTTCCATGCAGAAGACGGCTTTCAGTCTAAGGACGGCGGGTTCGCTTCAGACGGTGCGGCGGGCGATGGATTCGGCGACGGCAGGGGGGACAAAGGCGGTGACGTCGCCTCCCAGGCGGGCGACCTCCCGGACGATGGAGGAGGCGAGGAAGCTGTATTCGTCCCTTGCGAGAAGGAAGACGGTCTCGATCTCCGGGGCGAGGGTGCGGTTCGCCATGGCGATTCTGAACTCGTAGTCGAAGTCGGTGACGGCCCTCATGCCCCTCACCATGACCGAGCAGCCCTTCTGTTGGGCGAAGTGGATGAGCAGGCCCTCGAAGGCGGCGATCTCCACGTTCGGCAGGTGGGCGGTGCAGGCCCGGAGCATTTCCAGCCGCTCCTCCACCGAGAACCAGCCGGACTTTTCGCTGTTGATGCCGATGCCGACGACCAGCCGCTCGCCCAACCGGGACGCCCGTTCGATGATGTCCAGATGCCCGAGCGTGGGCGGGTCGAACGAGCCCGGATAGAGCACCTTTCTCAGCATCGCGCCAAGAGTTTAGCCTTGGGAGCGTCTCAGGAGTCAAAATGGGGCGGGAACCTCCATGTCCGACCTGCCTCTGCCCGGCCGCCTGCTTACCGTCCCCAACTGGTCGGTGGGGCGCGAGCGGGTGATCGTCCGTCGGATGCGGGACCTGCTGGAATCTGCTCCGGTCGAGCTGCATTTCTGCGAGGCCGACCTGGACCACAACCGGACCGTGACCGCCTTCAGCGGGTCGGCCGACGACGTGCGGCAGACGCTCGTGGCCCTGGCCGAAGAGGCGTTGCCCGCCGTGAACCTGAACCGGCACATGGGCTGCCACCCTCGGATCGGCGGGCTGGATGTCTGCCCGTTCATCCCCTATCGGAAGCCGAGCGACGAATCGGAGTCGGCGGCGCTCCGCCTTTGGGTCTCCGAGACGGCCCGCCAGATGGCCGAACGATGGGATCTGCCGATCTTTCTCTATCGGGATTCGGCGAGCGGCCCGGGGCGGCCGAGCCTGCAGCAGCTTCGCCGAGGGGGCTTCGGAGGCCTGCTGGGCCGCGAGCTGGATCCGGACTTCGGTCCACGCTCGGCCCACCCCCACCTCGGTGCGACCGTGATGGGCTGGCGGAGCTTTCTGATCGCCCTCAACGTGGACTTCGACCAGGAGACCCCGGACCTCGCCGAAACCCTGGCGGCCAAGATCCGGGTGCGGCGGAAGGATGATCCGGGGTTCGCCGGGGTTCAGGCCCTGGGGTTCGCCCTGCCGAGCCGAGGAGTGAGCCAGTTGAGCATGAACCTGACCCAGCCGGATCAGACTCCGATCGACCCAATCATCTCGTGGATTCATGATTCGGCAGAGGTGGTCGGGGTGAAGGTGCTCGGGCCGGAGCTGATCGGCGTGATCCGACGGCGCGACCTGGAGCACTGCACCCTGGTGCCCTTCCGTCAGGCTCAGGTCGTGGAGATGC
>JAKRSE010000297.1 GCA_022402505.1 Fimbriimonadaceae bacterium
AACCGAGACTCGGGCGACATCGCACCGCAGAGCTCGATCAAGACCACGGTTCCCGGCTGGGCTTTCCTGACCGGCCCCGCGACGGTCCAGTTCGACGGAAACCCGGCCGCTTCCCGAACCGATCCGGCCCTGGCCTCGCGACTCGCCGACGGCGGCGCGCAGATCTCGGCCCAGACGGGAGAGATGCTCTTTCAGCGGGGCCGACGGACGATCGTCATCAACGCACCGTCGGCTCAGGGTGCAGCCTCCTTCTGGAGCGGCGAGATCCGGACGCGGGACATGACCTTCCGATCGAGCAACCGCTATGGTGCGGTGGCGGCGGTCTCACTGGACGACCGGCCCCTGGCGACTTCCGAGAAGATCCTGATCCAGTACGGCACCCAGGTCCGCCCGACCGGCTGGCAGGACAAGCCCGTGCGCCTGACCCTGAGCGAAGGCGTCGAGAGAGACGGGTTCGAGGTCGTGAACTACGGCCGGGCCCCGTGGCGGGTGAAGAAGGCGGCCATGGACTTCACCCTGGCCAACAGCCGCGTGAAGCGGATGCGGGTCTTGGATGAGCAGATGATGGAGGTCTCGGTGCAGCCTCTCGCCTCGGCCGGGGCCGGCCGCGTTCGCGGGACGTTCCCGGAAGCGGCGATCTCGGTGGTTCTGACTCCGTGATGACGTCGGGTCCCGGCCGGGACCTGACCGTCTTCAGCCCGCAGGCTTGCCTTGGACGATGGCTTCGACCTGTTCCCGGACGCTCTCCGGTTCAAAGACCCGCTGCCAATCCTCCTTGAAGAGCATCTTCCGGCCGTGCTCGATGATGAGCTTGGCTCCGTCGCTGAAGGGCGAGCCGACCTCGCCGAAGACGATGGCGAGCGGGATGTTCACGTGGCCCATCATGAAGTCCTTGGCGGCTTCGGGCGGCACGCCTTTGGCGATCGCCAGGTCCATCGCCTCGCGGATGATGGTGCAGCAGCAGGCGGTGACCGTCTCGGCCATCGCCGGCTCCAGAATCGCCATCTGCTCGACCGTGATCCGGTGGCTGCGGGTGACGGGGGCATACATGGCGGTCGCCAGAGCCTCGCCGCCGCCATAGGCTTCGTCCGGCCCGGACATCAGGGCGCAGACGATGGCCTGCTTGGCCTTGACCCCGCCGAAGAAGTCTCGCCGGGCCTCCGGGTCGGTCTCGTCGCCGAAGAGGGGCGGATGGCAGGGATGGGTGACGAACCGGGAGATGTCCGGACGGTCGGCCAAGACTCCTGCATGGGCGGCGGCGGGGTCCAGGGTCAGCATCATGGCGCCGGGCTTCATCAGGGGCGCCGTGTCGTGGCTCACCCGACCCAGAATCGTGTCCGGGAGGGCGAGGATGACGTAGTCCGCCTTGGGAACGGCCTCGGCGGCCGGGACCGGCGTCAGACCGCGCTCGGCCAGCCGCCCCGCACCGGCTTCACTGGGCTCGATCGGGAGGAGGTCGTAGTCGGGGTGGTTCTTCAGGTTGTCGACGATCCGGCAGCCCATCTTGCCGCCGGCGCCCAGGAGGGCGACGATTTTCTTGCTCATGGAGTCTCTCGAGGAATGACGGTCCGGCCGGACTCGGCGGACAGATAGGATGCAAAGACCAGCTCCATCGTCTTGAGGTTCTCGTGCCCTTCGGTGCCGCAGGGGCCGCCGGATCGGAGAGCCCGGGCGAGGTCCGTGCAGCAGGCGACGATGGAGTCGTGAACCTGGGCGTAGGCGGGGTCGGCCCAGGGATGGAGGGTCGGGACGATCAGGCTCTCGGTCGTGCCCTGGCGGGTCGTCACCAGGATCCTGCCGCCCTTGCGAAGCTCGATGGAGCCGTCGCGGCATTCGATTGTGATGTAGGTTTCCGGGAAACTCTCATCGGCCAGCGGACTGGCGTAGCTCATGTCGCAGGTCACGATCGGGCACCGATCCATCTCCATCGTCACGGTCGCGACATCCTCTCCCCGAATGTCGTTGACCCGGGTGTGGAGGCAGTGAAGGCTCCTCGCTTCGCCGAAAAGACGCCTTGCGACATCGAGGATGTGGCTGCCGATGTCGGTGAGGATGAAGCGATCGATCTGGGCCAGGAAGGGCTGATTGTCGAAGACCGGAAAGGAGGTGCTGAAGTTGAGCCGCGCCCGGTGTGCCGGCCCGAGGGCTCCCTCTTCGAAGAGGCGGACCACTTCCAGAATCGGAGCCTGCCATCGCCAGTTTTCGTGGATCAGCAGGCGGCCGGCGGATCGGTCCGCCGCCTCAGACATTTCCCGACACTCGGCAAGTGACTCTGCCATCGGCTTCTGGCAGATGACATGGATGCCCCGGTTCAGCCCGGCCAGAGCCGCGGTCCGATGGTGTTCCACGGCGGTGATGACATCCAGAACGTCTGGGTGGGCCTGCTCCAGCATCGCCTCCAGGTCGGTGAAGACCTGCGGGATTCCGAACTCGGCGGCCAGGGATTCGGCCCGTTCAGGAGTTCTGTTCCAGATGGCCACGATCTCCGGCGGGTCCGGGATCGTCCGCCAGCCGTGAAGCTGAAACCTGGTCCAAAAGCCTGCTCCGGCGACTGCGATCTTCATGATTCGATCATCTCCAAGGGTCCAAGAATCGTGCCTTCTGCTTCAGCGGGCCAGGCGGAGCAGTTGAGGACCGCCGTCTTCGGCCCGTCCGGCCCGGCCATGGCGAAGCGGACCAGCCACGGGTTTTCGGGGGATCGGATCATCCGCACCGGCGACCCCTCGGCCCGACGCCAGACGGCCGCGGCCTCCCCTACCGACCAGGCCAGTTCATCGAGCGACCAGAGGAGGGCGAAGTCGGCACCGGCGGCGGAGGCAACCCACGGCATCAGCCTCCGCCAAGTCCGGCCGGCGAGACCGTTCGCAGCCCGACCCAGAACCGTCTCCAGCCCGCCGCCGAAGTGGATCGGCAGCAGGGCGACTGCCGCCCCGGGGTCGATCTTCCGCGCCGAGGCCGCCTGCACCGGGATCATCAGAGCGTTCTCCAGAATGTCCAGGTCCTGGAAGGCGTGAACCTGGGGCTGAACCGGATAGGCGAGACCCGCGAACTCGCCCTGCGCCGGGCGATTCCGATTCAGCTCGGTGAAGTTGCCGTCGCGGATCAGCCAGTCGCCGGGGGTGCGGCCGTCGGTCACTCGTGCCGCCCAGGCTCCGTCCGGAGCGAGGCCTTCGGGGTCACGGATCACGGTCCCCGCCTGGTCCAGCCGGGAGATGGCGGGTGCGGTCCATCCGGGTTCGCGGAAGTCGGCATAGAAAAGTCCGCGCCAGGGGATCGAGCCTTCAGGCAGGTCGTCGGGGGACTGGCCTGGGGCGAGCCGAACCAGCCACCGAGGCACCCGGCCGATGAATTCCGGAGCGCGAAAGGCTCCGGTCCCGCCGGTCGTCACGGTGATCTTGTGGCGGATGGGGGCATCCGGCGCGACCTCGTAGGGGGAAGGCAGGCCCAGCGGCCGGCAGTAGGTTTTGAAGCTGGCATCGCTCCAATTCCGCTGGTCTTCCATCTCGAAGACCTCCCCTTCGAACTGGATCGTCGGTCCGCCTTCCACCTCCAGCCGGGCGATGTCCAGGACGGGCTGGTGGGGCGCGATTTCAACGGGGAATCCAAGCCGCTCGGTCCCGCCGTCCGGGTGGGTGACTTGGAGGGCGGCGCCCGCCTGCTCGGCCGGATGGAGAAGGCAGAGCCCGGTCCGCATGGTCTGGAACCGCTCTTGGGCCGTGCCTTCAACCTCGAAGGTCAGCCCCTCTCCCGGGTGGAGGCGGATGCGGCCGTGGAAGCTGAACCGGCGGCTGACGTGTCGAGTCTGGAATTCCACGACCACCGCGCCATCCTCCTCCCGCACGACGGCCTCGGTCTCCCCGGGAACCGTCCCCCAAGACTCGTCGCGGACGGCGGCATAAATGGCTCGGACCTGCTCTTCTCCCCGCCAGGTCAGCCTCCGCAACCAGCCGGACCAGGGTTCAAAATCGACCTCCCAATCCCCTGCGGCCAGCCGCCAGGGAGCCGCTCCATTCATCCCTTGCACCATACCCATGAATCCTTTCCTGAGGCTGAGATCGGGCCTGGATTCTGCCGATGTATCAGGAGGGATGCAGGCGGTTCGAGGCATGGGTGAATCGACGCTGGTCAGGCTGCTCAGCGGTCTGAGCCTGTCCCTCGATCTGGTCGAGGGGCACCACCCCGGACACGCGATCCGGGTCGCCCGATTCGCCATGCTTCTCGCCCGGCCGCTGGAGCTCTCGCCCGAACAGGTCCGAGTCCTCGTTCTGGCCGCGCTCCTGAAGGATTCCGGATGTTCGGCGGCCGCCCACCGCGTGCATCGGATCTTCGGCGGAGACGACCGTCTCGCCGCCACGGTCGTCAAGTTCACCGACTGGTCGAACCCCTACCGCGCCGTGAAGAGCGCATTGATCTACGGCGACAAGGAGGACGGCTGGGGCGGTCTGGGGATGCGCTTGGCCCGGGGATTCCACTGGCCGCGCCGCGTGATGCAGGAGATCGGCGAGGCCCGACGTCTGCACGGATCGCAGGTGGCCGCGGAGCTCGGCTGCCCGCCTGAAGTCGCCCAGGCCATCCGCTGTCTGGATGAACACTTCGACGGTTCAGGGGCGCCTCAGGGGCTTCGAGGCGAAGAGATTCCTCTCGCGGCTCGAATCCTGACTCTGGCCCAGACGTTCGACGAATTCGCCGTCCGGTTCGGTCTGACGGTGGCGCTCCGGATGCTGGCCGAACGGTCCGGCTCCTGGTTCGATTCCGACCTGGTGGCCGCCGTGGACACGTTCAGCTATTCAGCCGAGTTTTGGGAGGACTGGGAGACCATGATCGAGACCCCTCCGCGAGGCCTGGACCTGCCCGGCGACGTGGATGACCTGGACGAAGATCGGCTCGATCTGGTCTGCAGCACCTTCGCCCGGATCATCGACGCCAAATCGGTGTTCACCGCCGGGCACTCAAGCCGGGTGGCGCGGATGGCGGCGGCGACGGGTCGGCGGCTGGGGCACGACCCGCTTCGGGTCGCCGAGCTGCGCCGTGCCGGCTGGCTTCATGACATCGCCAAACTGGGGGTGCCGACCGCCGTGCTGGACAAGCCCGGCCGCCTTTCCGGGGATGAAGCATCCGCGATCCGCGCCACGATCTCCTTCACCCGGGATCTCCTGCATCCGCTGCCGGGGCTGGAGCGGGTCGGCGAGATCGCCTGGGTCCACCATCGGATGCTCGACGACGCCGGCGTCTGGCGAGGTCTGACGGCCGATTCACTGGACCAGGATCAGCAGATTCTGGCCTTGGCCGACATGTTCGACGCCTCGGTCAGCGAGCGGCCGTACAAGACTCCCCTGACCTCCGCCGAGGCCATGCGCAACCTCCACGCCCGCCTCCACGGCGTCTTCGACCCGGCTGTGATCAGCGTGTTCGAGGACTCCTGGGACACCTTCCGGCAGGTGGTCTGACCGACCATTCGTTAGGGCCTGATCGAAAAATACTCCACACTCCCGGTGCCGCCGCTGCCGAACATGACTAAAGCGGCTTGGTAGGAGACGCGGAATTGCGTCCGTTGAAGGACGAGATCCACCGTTGCTTCGTCGGCCGCGCCCGAGTCCAACAACTTCTGGCGGAGAGCGGCCTGATCCTGTGGGGACAGCTCGGTGAAGCCGCCTCGGGCGGGCAGACTGCGGTAGATCTGGCCGCCCTGACTTGCAGTCTGCATCAACCTTTGCCAGCGCGCCAGTCTGCCTGCGGACTCCTGTTCGACCAATCTGCTGAAGAAAACGGCGGCTTCTGCACTCAGCTTCGCGCGATCCCCGACGGTATCGCTCCGAATCACCAGCGAGGTGGAAGACAGCTCAGATTGATCCAGCCGGTCGTCTTTGGATTCTGCCATTCGTTCCCAGGCGGACAGGTCGCTCAGACTCCGAGCCTTCGTCGCTCTCATCTCCTCTCCGCGTGGGGCGAAGAGCAGATTGGCCCGACCGCCAGGCGTAACGACCTGGACCACTTGGACAACCTGAAAAATGGGAGGAAAGGACGTTGGATCACGCTTGTGCGTCTCAAGCACAAAGCGGGCGGCAGGCGGCCCAAGGATCTCGGGTGTGAGCAGACCCCCGTTCGCAACAAGCGCGTCGAGGACTCGAGACTCCTCCCGCAACGTCGGCAACGGCGGCGCGTCGGCGAGGACGAGCAAGAGAGCGCCAGACTCCGGCAACCTCCATGCTCCGAACAGCTTGTCACCCAGCACACGCTTCAGGGCTTCTTCGTCGAACCCTTTCACCGGATCATAGCTCCGTGGGGACTCAAAGACATGGTGCGCGCTCTTTCCTCCCAGAACAACGAGGTCGTGGGCAGCCGGGCCTGGGGAAGCCAGAATGGAGGCCGCCAGGGCGAGGACCGACGGGCCTACTGCCATGACCAGGGGCCGTCCTCCAGGGCCGGCCACTCGCTGGAAAGCGAGAGGCTCCAGCGAAAGATCGGATGCGTGACCTGATCACCGTAGCCGGTCCTCTGGACCTCCTGAACGTTCCCGTTCCCGTCCGTCCGGCGCCATTTCTCAGTCACGGTGTTCCGACGGATGAGAATTCGCCACTGATAGAACCTGGTCTCCGGATGCGGATTGCTCGCGGCCCAGTTGCCGGACGCCGTGAACGGGAAGGTCCCAAGCGGATCGAGGTAAGGATGCCAGTCAGGCCCGGGGGCGGGGGCGGGGTCCGAGCTTCCGGAAGCCGACTCCACACGCACAAAGTCATAGGTAAACTGAATGTAGTTCAGCGGTCCGGCAGAGTCGAAGGACCGGTGCACCGAAGGGCTTCCATAGGTGAACACGCTGGGAGGAGTGAGCTTCTGCCAGGCGCTCCAGATCGGCGGCGGGGGGTCGCCGGGCGGGGGCGGGCCGGCGGGGCAGGCGGCGGCTCCGGCGGAGAGGACTGCGGCGAGGGCCAGGGCTCTCATGACAGCGTTCTACCGCCCCCCGCAATGCATGTCAAGCAGAAGTGTTAAGAATGTCCCATCCATGTTCGGCGAATGTGGAAACTCACCGGATCGAGAGGGCAGGCAGTCCTGGCGACCACACAAAAGGAGACCGCCGAGCCCCCGTGAGGGAGCTTCGGCGGTCTTGGGTTGGAGTCGTGAGACTGATCGGATCAGCGCTTGACGAACTGGAAGCCGCGACCGGGAGAGTGCCCTAGGGGCTCATCCAGAAGAGCTCCCACCTCCCCAAGGAGTTTGCTCCGGGCAGGATGTATGCGGCGCCATAGCGGATTCGGAACGTGGCAGTTCGAAAGACCTGATCCAGCTGGGCTTCTTCGACCCCGCCCTGGGAGATGAGCTTCTGGCGAACCTTGTCCTGAACCTCGCGAGGCAACTCGGACAGACCGCCACGGTTCGGAAGAGACTGATAGAAGGCTCCCGAGGGATCCAGAGTCCGCATCAGAACCTGCCACCTCGCCTGTCTGGCCTGGCTTTCCTTTGCGACCAATTGCTGGAAGAAGCGCATTGCTTCCGCTCCGAGATCGGTCTGGTTGCCGGCTGTATCGAAGCGCATGACCAATGAGTTTGCGGGTCCGGGGCCGGTCGCACTTTTCAGGTCGCTCTGATCCTGTGCCGCAATTCGCTCCCAATCGGCTCGACCGGTCGGGGAGAGGCCCCGGCGGCGGGCCAAGTTTTCCGAATCCGGCCGGAAAAAGAGGTTCACGCGACCCTGCGGCGTGGAGACTTCGAGGACCTGATCCAACTGGAACACCGGGGGGAACGCTTCCGGATCGCGCTCGGCAATCTGCAGGCCGACGCGGGTCGCTCGTGGCCCCAGAAGCTCCGGCGTTACGATTCCTCCGTTCGCTGTCAAGGCCGCGAAGAGCCGTTGCTCTTCCCTGAGCTCAGGCAACGGTGGGGCATCGGCGGACACCAGGAGGGCCGCGCCGGATTCCGCCAGCCGCCATGCTCCGAACAATCGATCCCCGTACTGCCGCCGCAACCCTTCGAGATCGAATCCGGTCTCCTGAGAATAGGCTCGCGGTGCTTCCCAGTTCTGCAAGAGAGCCGGACCGCCGATCACGACCAGATCCAAGATCGGCGGCGTTGCCTCTTGTCCAGCAACCGTCGCGGCTAGGAGCAGGCTGAGCGAGACTACTGCCATGGATATGGACCGTCCTCCAGGGCCGGATTGGGGCTCATGGAAGCCGACTCTTCCCGCTCGAAGCCTTGGGAGAACGGAACATGACTCAGCAGGCCGGCGAGGCCTGCGGCGATGACGGGAAATTTCACCGATGTCACTTGTGATCTTGCCGAGTTCATGTCAGCGACTCAAGAACCCAATGGGTTCTCAATGTTGTCAGACCGGACGGGTCCAGGGCCCGGGGAAATTCGACGTCCTGGATCAGAACCAAAGGGGACACTCGGCGAGGCTATGGTGTGAGCCACCCGATGTCGCTTGAAGCTGCGGCCGGATTCTGCCCGCTGCGCACGGCGACCACTTGGGCATGGAAGGTGACCCGAAAACGGGCTCCTTCCAGAATGGACTGCAGATCGACAGCGTCTGGATTCCGGCCATCTGCCTGAAGCCCCTGCCTGGCGCTCTCGAGGAGCTTGGCCTGCAGATCGGCCGGAAGCTCGCGGAAGGTCCCTGTCGGCGGAAGGGATCGGTACCCGTTCTTGTTCGGGGAGAGAATGTCCATCAGTCTCTTCCAACGGAGCAGTCGTTCTGCCTCGAACTGCGCGAGTCGAGCCGAGTAGGCCTCAGTGGCTGAGACCAGGAGTTCGCCGGCGTTCCGTCGGGAGCTGACCACTCGAACGGCCCAGGAGTCATCAGAGACGCCTCCAGGCTGAAGAGTCGATCTTTCGGCGGGCCCTGACTGCCTGGGCGTCCAATCCTCCCTTTTCAGCGGGGTCTTGGCGGCTTGAGAAAACACTTCGGGCAACGGACGGCCCAGAGTGGTCGCCGCTCGCAGCCCCGGCGCACTGACCTCGACCATCTGGGCGATATGCAACACCGGCTGGCTCCAGCCATCGCCGGCCTCCGTCATCCTAAGAATGCGCCTCGCCATGGCAGGAGTGGCGGACTGAGGTTCCAGCCGGCCACCTGCGGAAATCAAAGCCTCAAACTCGGTGTCCTCGTTCTTGATGCGAAGGGTTTCGGGGTCATCCGCTGCAACGATCACCAAAGTGTTCGTCCGATCAACCGGAATGACCTCAGCCCCGAGCGGTCGGTAGAAGTCTCGAACATGCTGGAGCGTGTATCCGGCGGAGAACGTCAGAGCGGAAAGGGGCAAAGGCAGCCTCCCCTCCCGAACGCTCGCCCCTCCAACAAGGACGAGATTCAGGTAGGGGGCCGGCTCCTGGACCGAGGGCGATGCGGCCAAGAACAGCCCCATAAAGAGAGTCGTCAAGGCCACAGTAGGTTCTCGGGAAGGACTTGGGGCCAGATCGAGCTGGGGTCGTGCGTCCAGCGATGGACGGCCACCGAAAGCTGCTCCTGGGTGCCGGATCGTTGCACCTCCTGCATGTTCCCCGCGCCATCCACACGTCTCCATCTCTCTGTGACAGCATGTTCACGAATGAACTGCCGGAACTGAAAGATCGCCGGACTCTCCAAAGGGATTGTGCTGGAGAAAAGGTGTCCAGCAGTGAACTCCCAAGACCCCAAGGGGTCCAGAATGGTGTGCCACGGGGGCGGAGGGGCCGGGCTGGGGTCTCCGTCTCCCGCCGCAGCTCTCTTGGTCTTCTGAGTCAGCCAGAAAGAGTACGAGCTGGCGGGCCCGATGTTCAAGCCAAGGTAGAGGACGGGCGCTCCCACGGAATTGGTGCTCGGTGGAGTGAGCTTCTGCCAGGCGCTCCAGATCGGCGGCGGGGGGTCGCCGGGCGGGGGCGGGCCGGCGGGGCAGGCGGCGGCTCCGGCGGAGAGGACTGCGGCGAGGGCCAGGGCTCTCATGACAGCGTTCTACCGCCCCCCGCAATGCATGTCAAGCAGAAGTGTTAAGAATGTCCCATCCATGTTCGGCGAATGTGGAAACTCACCGGATCGAGAGGGCAGGCAGTCCTGGCGACCACACAAAAGGAGACCGCCGAGCCCCCGTGAGGGAGCTTCGGCGGTCTTGGGTTGGAGTCGTGAGACTGATCGGATCAGCGCTTGACGAACTGGAAGCCGCGGCGGGCCTTCTTGCGGCCGTACTTCTTCCGTTCCTTCACGCGGGCGTCTCGGGTGAGGAAGCCGGCGGCGCGG